>NZ_JBHWJY010000042.1:0-72204 GCF_042731135.1 Streptomyces sp. NPDC059874 | reverse complement strand
GAGGCTGGATTGCGCACGGCGTCAGCCAAATCCAGCCCCGCCGGCGTTTGAGGCGCGGGGTACGGGGCGGAGCCCCGGGTGACTGGGCCGCTGGGTCAGGCGCGGAGGTCGGCCAGTTGGGCCTTGAACCAGGCCGCAGGGGGGAGGGCCACGGCCGCGGCGGCCAGGCGCTTCGTGCGGTCCGCGCGCTCCGCATCCGGCATGGACAGCGCCGCGTGCATCGCCTCGGCGGTCGCGGAGACGTCGTACGGGTTCACCGTCAGCGCGTCCCGGCGGAGCTCCTCGTACGCCCCCGCCCCGGTGGACAGCACCAGCACGCACCCCGCCTCCGACACGACCGGGATTTCCTTGGCGACCAGGTTCATGCCGTCGCGCACCGGGTTGACCAGCGCCACGTCCGCCATCCGGTACGCCGCCAGCGAGCGCGCGAAGTCGTCCTCGACCGACACCAGTACCGGCTGCCAGTCCGGAGCACCGAACTCCTCGTTGATGTCGGCCGCCAGCTTCGCCACCGACGCCGTGTACGTCCGGTACACCTCCAGGTCCTGCCGCGACGGGTACGCGGACGCCAGGTGGACCACCCGGCCCCGCCATTCGGGGTGGGCCGTGAGCAGCTCCCGGTAGGCCAGCAGCCCGCGCAGGATGTTCTTCGACAGTTCGGTGCGGTCCACCCGGACGATCGTCCTGCGGTCGCCGACCTCGGCGCGCAGCCCCGCCAGTTTGTCGTCCACCACCGGCCGGTGCGCGAGCGCCCGCAGGTCGTCCGCGTCCACGCCGAGGGGGTACACGCCCACGTCCGTGAAGCGGATGTCCGCGCCGGCCTTCCGGTACTGCACCCCGCGCCGCCGGTCGCCGCCCGGCAGCGCCCCCCACGCGAGGCCGATCGCGTCGTCCGTCTCCGCGCCGGCAATGAAGGCCGAGGCCCAGGACCAGGTGTGGAAGCCGAGACGGTCCGCGCCGAGCATCCCCCACATCAGCTCCGACCGGATGTCCTCCGGCAGCATGTCCAGGAACTCCAGCGAGGCCCAGGGTGTGTGCGTGAAGTGCGCGATGCGCAGGTCGGGCCGCAGCTCGCGCAACTGCCCGGGGACCAGGGCCAGGTGGTAGTCCTGGACCAGTACGCACGCCCCCTCGGCCGCCTCCTCGGCGAGGGCCTGCGCGAAGGCGCGGTTGTAGGTCACGTACGACTCCCAGCGGCGCCGGAACCGCGCGTCGAAGACCGGCTCGCGCGGTACGTCGTACAGGTGGTGGTGGGTGAACCACAGCACCGAGTTGGCGATGCCGTTGTACGCGTCGTCGTAGACGGTGGGATCGATGTCCAGCATCCGGACGCCGGGCTCGGCCACCCCCCGCCGGACCGCCTCGCGGTCCGCCTCCGACAGGGCCGCGCAGATCCACAGCGCCTCCGGTTGTTCCGCGAGGGCCGCGGAGAGGCCGGAGACGAGACCGCCCCCGCCGCGCCGGGCGCTGAGCGTGCCGTCGGCGGCGAGGGCGTAGGAGAGCGGACCGCGGTTCGCTGCGACGAGTACCTGAGAAGCCATGCGGCACACCTAGCCCAGCCGGGTCCCCCTCAAACCATGCGAAACCTCACGCCACGCGACGCAGCGCGTACTCCCTGACGCCGAGCATCGGCGGCCGCTCCTCGGTGTCCACCGCGTACGTGTGCGGTACGAAACCCACCGGCCCGCGCTCGAACTGCGTCAGCTCCGGCCGTACGAGATGCCCGCGCGAGAGCCGCACCAGGGCCGTGCGGTAGATCGCCGCGGCCATCCGGCCCAACGCCTGACCGTCCTGATGGCGGTGCACGCGTACGCCCACGTCCACCTGGGCCAGCGCGTCCAGCCCGACCGTGTGCAGCGCGTCCACCAGCAGGCCCAGCTCGACGCCGTACCCGACGGGGAACGGCAGCCGCTCCAGCAGCGAGCGGCGCACCGCGTACTCGCCGCCCAGCGGCTGCACGAAGCCGGCCAGCTGCGGCCAGTGGAGGTTGAGGAGGGGGCGGGCGACCAGCTCGGTGACCCGGCCGCCCTGGCCCGGGGCGTCCCCGAGCGGACGGTCGTACATCGCCTTGACGAACTGCACGTCCGGCTCCGTCAGCAGCGGGCCGACGATCCCCGACACGAACGTGGCCGAGAAGTCGCGCAGGTCGGCGTCGACGAAGCAGACGATGTCCCCGGTGGTCGCCAGCAGCGAGCGCCACAGCACCTCGCCCTTGCCGGGCAGCGCCGGGATCCGCGGCAGCAGCTCGTCGCGGTGCACCACCCGGGCACCGGCCTTCGCCGCCACCTCGGCCGTCCGGTCACTTGAGCCCGAGTCGATTACCACCAGCTCGTCGACCAGCGGGACCGGCAGTCCCTCGATCAGCTCGCGCCGGATCACCTCGACGATCGCCCCGACGGTCTGCTCCTCGTCGAGTGCGGGCAGCACCACGCTGACCGTGGTACCCGCCGCCCGTTTCCGGTCGAGCAGCTGGTCGAGCGGTCGGTCGGCGGCGGACCAGGAGCGGTCTGCCAGCCAGCGCTCCACCTCTTCCAGCACCCTCAGCACTCCCTGCGTATCGGCGTTATGGTGCGATATGTGATCCATCTCGCGGTTCGGACAGCAGTCTCAACTGCCCAAGCCTTCGGTTACAGTCTTGAACAACGCGATGGACCACCGCATGCCGGGGGTCCCCGCGAACAAACGCACCGGCGCGCCATAGAGCGCGTGTGCCGGTGCCATACCGCTCATCCAGAGGGGCAGAGGGACACGGCCCGTTGAAGCCCCGGCAACCCTCCAGTCGGTTCTCGCGATGCGTCTTGGCGACGCACCCCCGCGAGGCCTCCGGCTAGGGAAGGTGCCAATTCCGTCTCATGGCGAAGTGCGCCATGGGGAAGATGAGGAGAAAGGGCCTCGCCATCATGGCTGCACAGACTGTTGCCACCTCTGTTGATCTCGGACCTGCCACCGGCCTCTCGTGCCGCGAGTGCGGTACCCGCTTCGAGCTCGGCCCGATCTTCGCCTGTGTGGAGTGTTTCGGACCGCTGGAAGTCGCGTACGACCTCCCCAGCGGTGACCCGGAAGCCCTGCGCGCGGCGATCGAAGCCGGCCCGAACAACATCTGGCGCTACGCCCCGCTGCTGCCCGTCCCCGCGGACGTCGCCGCCAAGCCCAGCCTGAACCCCGGCTTCACCAAGCTCGTGGACGCGGCCAACCTGGCCAAGGAGCTCGGCGTCACCGGAAAGCTCTACGTCAAGGACGACTCCGGCAACCCGACGCACTCCTTCAAGGACCGCGTCGTGGCCATCGCCGTCGAGGCCGCCCGTGCCTTCGGCTTCACCACCCTGTCCTGCTCCTCCACCGGCAACCTGGCCGGCGCCGTCGGCGCCGCGGCCGCCCGCGCCGGTTTCCGGTCCTGCGTGTTCATCCCGCACGACCTGGAGCAGGGCAAGGTCGTCATGGCCGGTGTCTACGGTGGCGACCTGGTCGGCATCGAGGGCAACTACGACGACGTCAACCGCTTCTGCTCCGAGCTCATCGGCGACCCGCTGGGCGAGGGCTGGGGCTTCGTCAACGTCAACCTGCGCCCGTACTACGGCGAGGGCTCCAAGACCCTCGCGTACGAGATCTGCGAGCAGCTCGGCTGGCAGCTGCCCGACCAGCTCGTCATCCCGATCGCGTCCGGCTCCCAGCTGACGAAGATCGACAAGGGTCTGCAGGAGCTGATCAAGCTCGGCCTCGTCGAGGACAAGCCGTACAAGATCTTCGGCGCCCAGGCCGAGGGCTGCTCCCCGGTGTCCACCGCCTTCAAGGCCGGCCACGACGTGGTCCGCCCGCAGAAGCCGAACACCATCGCCAAGTCCCTGGCCATCGGCAACCCGGCGGACGGCCCGTACGTCCTGGACATCGCGCGGCGCACCGGCGGCTTCGTCGAGGACGTCAACGACGAGCAGGTCGTCGAGGCCATCAAGATCCTCGCGCAGACCGAGGGCATCTTCGCCGAGACCGCGGGCGGCGTGACCGTCGGCGTCACGAAGAAGCTCATCGAGAACGGGCAGCTCGACCCGACGCTGACGACCGTCATCCTGAACACCGGTGACGGCCTCAAGACCCTGGAGGCGGTGGCCGCGGACAGCGGTCAGACCGCCACCATCCGCCCGAGCCTGGACGCGTTCCGCGCCGCCGGCCTGGCCTGACCCTCCCCCCTGCACCCGGAAAGGCAGTAGCGCCATGAGCGTCAACGTCCGCATCCCCACCATCCTGCGCACCTACACCGGCGGCGCCGCCGAGGTGAAGGCCGAGGGCGCGACCCTGGCCGAGGTCATCGAGTCGCTGGAGCAGAACCACCCCGGCATCGCCGCGCGCGTCCTGGACGACCAGGGCAAGCTCCGTCGCTTCGTGAACGTCTACGTGAACGACGACGACGTGCGCTTCGAGGGCGGGCTGGAGGCGGCGACGCCGGACGGCGCCGGCGTCTCGATCATCCCGGCCGTCGCGGGCGGCTGCTGATCGGCTCGGAACGCTTCCGATAAACAGAATTACCCCTTCCGCTAAAAGCGGAGGGGGTAATTCTGCTTGATTGGGCGCGGTAGAGTTGGGGAAGTCCCCTCCGCTGTTCTTGCCCGCCGCATATGAACGGGTCGCGTGAGGGTCGACATCGGGTCAATGTGCAAGTGCGGTATGGGGCTTTGGCGAGATATGTCAGGCCCGAGTTGCCCTGGAATATGCCAAATTTTCACTTCATTTCAATGTATCCGGCTGTCCAGATTTCTCGTCGGATTGACCTGTTGCAGACAGCACCGGCGCGGATACATTCAGCCTCGGTCGACGCGTTCCGACGCAAGTTCTGACCCGGGACCGCGAAGTGCGTTCCTGCGCAAGGGCCAGTAATAGGGGAGTTAGGCATGGCTCAGGGCACCGTCAAGTGGTTCAACGCGGAGAAGGGCTACGGCTTCATCGCGGTCGACGGTGGTGCGGATGTGTTCGTCCACTACAGCGCCATCCAGATGGACGGGTACCGCACCCTTGAAGAGGGTCAGCGGGTCGAGTTCGAGATCTCGCAGGGCCAGAAGGGTCCGCAGGCGGACATGGTCAAGCTCGCACTCGGCTAGTCCTGGAGCGATCGACCACCGACGCGACACGTACGCGCGCACCCGCGTACGCGCATACATACGAGGGGCCCGCATCCTTGAGGAGGGATGCGGGCTCCTCGTGCGTTGCCGGGCGTCCCTTGGATCGTGGCCCGGTGTTGGCCCAAGCCGCTTGCACTCGTGGGGGTCGAGTGCTAATCATTGGCGTTAGCACTCTCCGGTTGAGAGTGCTACTGAACGAGGACCGGGTCGGTGAGGCCCGCAGGGTCCGGCGGGAAGGAACCGCCGAGCCCGCAGGCCGTCCGTCGCGGGCGCGGGCGCGGTCCAGGAGCAATCCACCGCTGTCCGGGAGGACCACTTCAGATGGCCAAGATCATTGCGTTCGACGAGGAGGCCCGCCGCGGCCTCGAGCGTGGGATGAACCAGCTCGCCGACGCCGTCAAGGTCACCCTTGGCCCCAAGGGTCGCAACGTCGTCCTTGAGAAGAAGTGGGGCGCCCCCACGATCACCAACGATGGTGTCTCCATCGCCAAGGAGATCGAGCTCGAGGACCCGTACGAGAAGATCGGCGCCGAGCTGGTCAAGGAAGTCGCCAAGAAGACGGACGACGTCGCGGGCGACGGTACGACCACCGCCACCGTGCTGGCCCAGGCGCTCGTCCGCGAGGGCCTGCGCAACGTGGCCGCCGGCGCCAACCCGATGGCCCTCAAGCGTGGTATCGAGAAGGCCGTCGAGGCCGTCTCCGCCGCCCTGCTCGCCCAGGCCAAGGATGTCGAGACCAAGGAGCAGATCGCTTCGACGGCCTCCATCTCCGCCGCCGACACCCAGATCGGCGAGCTCATCGCCGAGGCCATGGACAAGGTCGGCAAGGAAGGCGTCATCACCGTCGAGGAGTCGCAGACCTTCGGTCTGGAGCTCGAGCTCACCGAGGGCATGCGCTTCGACAAGGGCTACATCTCGGCGTACTTCGCCACCGACATGGAGCGTATGGAGTCGGCTCTCGACGACCCGTACATCCTGATCGTCAACTCCAAGATCGGCTCGGTCAAGGACCTGCTGCCGCTCCTGGAGAAGGTCATGCAGTCCGGCAAGCCGCTGCTGATCATCGCCGAGGACGTCGAGGGCGAGGCCCTGTCGACCCTGGTCGTCAACAAGATCCGCGGCACCTTCAAGTCCGTCGCCGTCAAGGCCCCGGGCTTCGGTGACCGCCGCAAGGCCATGCTCGGTGACATCGCCATCCTCACGGGCGGCACGGTCATCTCCGAGGAGGTCGGCCTCAAGCTCGAGAACGCGGGCCTGGACCTGCTGGGCCGCGCCCGCAAGGTCGTCATCACCAAGGACGAGACCACCATCGTCGACGGTGCCGGTGACAGCGACCAGGTCGCCGGTCGCGTGAACCAGATCCGCGCCGAGATCGAGAACTCCGACTCGGACTACGACCGCGAGAAGCTCCAGGAGCGCCTCGCGAAGCTGGCCGGCGGCGTGGCCGTCATCAAGGCCGGTGCCGCGACCGAGGTCGAGCTCAAGGAGCGCAAGCACCGCATCGAGGACGCCGTTCGCAACGCGAAGGCGGCCGTCGAGGAGGGCATCGTCGCCGGTGGTGGCGTGGCCCTGCTGCAGGCCTCCGCGGTCTTCGAGAAGCTGGAGCTCGAGGGTGACGAGGCGACCGGCGCCAACGCCGTGAAGCTCGCGCTGGAGGCCCCGCTGAAGCAGATCGCCGTCAACGGTGGTCTCGAAGGCGGCGTCGTCGTCGAGAAGGTGCGCAACCTTCCGATCGGTCACGGCCTGAACGCCGCGACCGGCGAGTACGTCGACATGATCGCCGAGGGCATCATCGACCCGGCGAAGGTCACCCGCTCTGCCCTGCAGAACGCGGCGTCCATCGCGGCCCTCTTCCTCACCACCGAGGCCGTCATCGCCGACAAGCCCGAGAAGGCCGGCGCGGCTGCCGGTGGCGGCATGCCGGGCGGTGACATGGACTTCTGATCCACCCCTGGCCTCCGGCCTCGGTTGATCGGCTGTTCCGTACACGTTCCGAGGGCGGCACCCCCACTGGGGGTGCCGCCCTCGGGCGTTGATCCCGGCATCCGCATCCTGGCCCAGACCGTGCGGCCGGCCACCGTGCGCAGCCTCGATGCCATCCATCTGGCGACGGCACTCGGCATCGGCACGCGGCTGACCTCGTTCGTCACGTACGACAAGCGCCTGGCCGATGCCGCCCGGGATGCGGGACTGTCCGTCGACGCACCCGCCTGACCTGATTGACTTCTGGCATGACTGACGTGTTCATCAAGATCTGCGGGCTGCGGACCGAGCGGGACGTCGAAACCGCCGTGGCGGCCGGGGCCGATGCCGTGGGGTTCGTGTTCGCGCCCGGGAGTCCGCGTACGGTCGACGCCGCCACCGCGCGGGCGCTCGCCGCGTTGGTGCCGGACCGGGTGCTCACCGTCGGGGTGTTCCGTCGGCAGTCGGTCGAGGAGGTGCGCCGCTTCACCGAGGAGAGCGGTGTGCGGGGCGTGCAGCTGCACGGCGAGGAAGGTCCCGAGGACTTCGCGGCGCTGCGCGCCGAGGGCCGTACCCTGCTGCGGGCCACCGCCGAGCCCGTGAAGCGCTGCGGAGAGTACGGCGAGGACCTGCTGCTGCTCGACGCCCCCGATCCCGGCTCCGGCAAGCCCTGGAACTGGGGCGCCGCCGACTTCACCGCCCCGGAGGGCCGCTGGCTGCTCGCGGGCGGGCTGAACCCGGGCAATGTGCGGGAGGCGATCGAGGTCACCCGCGCTTGGGGCGTGGACGTGTCCAGCGGGGTGGAACGGGAGCGCGGGGTGAAGTCACCGGAGCTGATCCGCGCCTTCATCGAGTCCGCGCGCGGCTAGTGCTGTGAGACGGTCGCCCGGCGCCCGTCGCGGGGTGCGCAAGTTTCTGTAGCGATCGATAAGGAAGTCGTGTTAGGTTCATTCTGTAGTGGTCGTTAGGGAATTGAGGGGGCTTCACCATGGGCAAGAACGCGCTGGTCACGGGCGGCAGCAGGGGCATCGGCCGGGCCGTCGCCGAGCGGCTCGCCGCCGACGGGGTCACCGTCGTGCTGACGTACGCGAGCGACGGGGCGGCCGCACGGGACACCGTGGAGGGGATCACCGGGGCGGGCGGCCGGGCCCTGGCCGTGCGGGCGGAGCTCGGCCGGCACGGGGACGCCGCCGCGCTCTGGAAGGCGTACGACGCGCTCGGCCTGGACGGCGTCGACATCATCGTCAACAACGCCGGCATCGGACTGCCCGTGCCGCTCGGCCAGGTCGCCGAGGCCGACTTCGACCATGTCTTCGCGGTGAACGTGCGGGCGCCCTTCTTCGTCGTCCAGGAGGGGCTCGGGAGGCTGCGCGACGGGGGCCGGATCGTCAACGTCTCCAGCGGGGCCGCCCGGATCGCGGCGCCCGGGATCCTCGCCTACGGGGCCACCAAGGGCGCGCTCGACACCCTGACGCTCCACCTCGCCAAGGCCCTCGGCCCGCGCGGGATCACCGTGAACTCCGTCGCACCCGGCATCGTCGACACCGACGTCAACGCCGGCTGGCTGCGCGGCAACCCGGAGGCCGAGGCGCACGCCGCCTCCCTCGCCGCCCTCGGCCGGGTCGGCCGCCCCGAGGACATCGCCGACGTGGTCGGCTTCCTCGCTTCGGACGCGGGACGCTGGGTCACGGGCCGGGTGGTCGACGCGACGGGCGGCGCCGGGCTGTGAGCGCCGGGGCCCGGTCCGCACGACGGTCCGGGCCCCAGAGGTGTCTCACCGCCTGGCGTAGGGCCGGGTCATGATCTCCATGTTGTGGCCGTCCGGATCGGCGAAGTACGCGCCGCGGCCGCCGAAGAGGTGGTTGATCCGGCCCGCATCGGTGTGGTTCGGATCGGCGAAGTGGGTGACCCCGATCGCCTCCAGGCGGGCGATCATCGCGTCGAACTGCTCGTCGGGCACGAGGAACGCGTAGTGCTGCGGCTGGAGCGGCTCGCCCTCGGGCTGCTCGTAGTAGTCGAGGGTCACGTCGTTGCCGAGGTCGACGGGCAGGAACGGCCCGAACGGGGCGCTGACCTTCAGGCCCAGGACCGCGGCGATGAACTCGGCCGACAGCTGCCGGTCCGTGGCGTACACGACGGTGTGGTTGAGCTGGACGTTCGTGACGGGAATCTGCATGTGTGGTGTCCCTCCAGGTCTTGGGTTTCGAAGCTTCCGAAGCGAAGACATGGAGAGGGGGGCGGGCCCCTGGCCCGCCCGGTGGTCACGCGGAGGCCGGGGGCCTCACTCGTGTATGGCCCAAGGCCGACCCGGCAGTCACCCGGCCGACCTTACGCCCTGTCATGGGCCCGGGCAACGCCGGGCGGGAGTCGTGGCGGGACGCGTGTCACGCCGGGTTGAGCGCGATGGCGAACCGGTCGAAGATGTCATACACCTCGATCCAGCCCACCTCGTACCGGCAGACCCTGTCGGTGCCGGTGCCCTCACAGCCCCACGCGTTGACGACCATGCCGTTCAGCTGCCGGGAGTCCTGGTTGTTGATGGTGATCACGGGGCCGCCGCTGTCGCCGGGCCGGGCGACGATGCCGCGGTAGTGCGGGACGCCGGCGCTTCCCCAGATGTAGGCGCCGTCGGTGACCCAGGTGGCGCTGCCCGCGTAGGTGGTGCGGATGTTGCAGACGACCTTGGAGTTGTAGCCGAGTTGGCAGGTGAAGTCGCCCACCGCCACGTTGAGCACGCTGTTGAGGTAGCGGGAGTACCCGTTCTCGTCGAGGCCGTCCCAGGTGTAGCGGTGCGTCGGCGCCTCGATGAACGCCGAGTCGAGGTCGGGAATTTCGGCGTTGACCCGGCCGATCTGACTGCCGCCCGCCGTGTGGACGAGTTCGCCTTGGTTGTAGCAGTGGCCCGCCGTGACGAGCCACTGACGGCGGTCCACGGTGCTGATGGCCGGGATGCCGCTGGTGCAGTGCGCGAACGAGCCCGTCGCGGGGCCGAGCGCGGCCCCCGCGTAGAAGGGCGAGGAGTCGTTCCACCGGTTGAGCGGCTCCGAAGCGGGCGACTGACGGATGCGCAGGGGCGTGACCCGTTCGCTGCTGAGCTGCTGCGCGACGGCGGGCTTGGCGAGGTACTGCTGTGCGGCCTTCGCGTCGTTCACGCCGAGCTCGATCGCACTGCCGTCGACGGTGCTGCCCGCCATTTCGATGGTGAAGGGGAGGTCCTTGCGGCTGCGGAACGCCGTGATCTCCTTCCGGAGCTGCAGCCGCGACTTCGCGCTCTTGCGTACGTTGAGCAGCTTCGTGTCGGCCTCCGGGTTGGCCTTGCGCACCGCGTCGAGGAAGGCCGCGGCCCGGGTCGTATCGGTGAGGTAGACGTTGACCGAGCGGTAGTCGAAGGCCATCTCGACCTGCGTGTACACGTCCGCGTACGGGCCCCGGCCGGCCCGCGCGGCAGCGTCGGCCACGACCCTCAGGGGCTCCAGCACCTCACCCTGCCGCTCCGGTGTCATGGCCGCCACGGCATCGGCGGACAGGGGCCCGGGTGGTTCCGCCTCGGCGGCGGTCACCCCGAGCGGTAGGACGGCCAGTACGGTCGCGAGCGCGAGTGAACGCCAAGCAGCCTTGTTCATGAATCCCCTTGGGGTGACTGTCTGTGCACGGTGTGTACGCTGCGTGACCGTAGTGAGCGTCTGAAATGCCCGGCAAGGGCGCGCGAGACCCCTTGGAGGCGCGTTGGGGGCGTGCGGACATTCACGCGCGCCCTGCCTCGGCTAGACGGCGGTGCCGAGGGGGGACGCGGTGCCGTCCTCTTCGACCGACTCCACGATCGCCGTCGCCCGCAGGGCCTCGACCTGCTCGGGGGAGAGCGGGGCGGCGAAGCCGTTCATCGCGGTGCGGAAGACGTGGATCGGAGTGATCCCGTAGGCCTGCGCGATGTCGGCCGGGTCGAGGCCGTGGCGGATGGTGACGATGTACGTGGGGTGGTCGGCCGCCGGGGCCGCCGTACGGGACGCCGGGGCGGATTCGGAGACGGAGGCGTGGGCGGGCAGGGCGGCTGCGGCGGCCAGTACGGCGGCGGCCACGGGCAGGGCTCGGTTCAGGCTCAGGCTCAGGAGGGTGCGCATGCGGCGAGGCCACCACCTGAGGCAGGGCCGGTCAAAGACGCCCGAGGGTGTGGCGGGGGCACGGGGAGCGCACCGGCCGTGCGCCCCCCGGGGTGGGGGTGGGCCGTACGGGTGATCTTGGTGGGCGGCGTGGCCGTACGCACCCGGGCCGAGTGGATCAGGGCGTACGCCGGATGATCGGCCGGGCGGGGGCAGTGGTTCAAGCCGCGCCGAGGCAGCTCCCGATGGAAGGGATGGCTGCCCCGACGGTGACCCTGCGCGTCACCGTCGGGCCGGCTCGTCCGTGTCGACCTCCCCGTCAGGAAGCCCCTTTCATGCGCCTGCTCGCACGTCTGGCCACCGCTGCCCTCCTCGCCGTCATCCCGGTCGCGGCCGGTACGGCCTCCGCCGCCGCCCCCGAGCCGACCCCGGCCCCGTTGCTCACGGCGGCCAATCCGGTGCCGGGCAAGTACATCGTGACCCTGGAGAAGGGTCAGGAGGCGGCGAAGGTCGCGCAGAAGCTGGGCCTGAAGCCGTCGTTCGTCTACACGTCGGCGATGACCGGCTTCGCGGTACCGCTGACCCCGCTCCAGCTGACGGCCGTCCGCAACAGCCCGGGCGTGAAGTCGGTCGAGGAGGACGCCTCGGTCCAGTCCGCGCCGATGCCGACCTCGGCGGAGGCGGTGCGGGCACCGTCGAACTCGTGGGGCCTGGACCGGATCGACCAACAGAGCCTGCCGCTGGACAGCAACTTCACCACTTCCGGCAACGGCGCCGGGGTGACCGCGTACATCCTCGACAGCGGCATCGACTACACCCATGACGAGTTCGGCGGTCGCGCCACGTTCGGCTTCGACGCCGTCGGTGACGGCCGCAGCGGCCAGGACTGCCAGGGCCACGGCACGCACGTCGCGGGCACGATCGCGGGCAGGACGTACGGGGTGGCGCGCAAGGCGAACCTCGTCAGCGTTCGCGTCCTCGGCTGTGACGGCAAGGGCACGTGGTCGGGGATCATCGCGGGCATGGACTGGGTGGCGAAGAACGCCAAGCAGCCGGCCGTGCTGAACGGCTCCCTGGGCGGGGACAGGTCGGACTCGATGAACAATGCCGCGACCGCCCTGTCCGACGCGGGTGTGCTGCCGGTCGTCGCGGCGGGCAACAGCGCGGTCGACGCCTGCCGGATCTCGCCGGCCTCGGCCGCCCGGGTCCTGACGGTGGGGGCCACCAACGTCTGGGACGAGGAGACCAGCTTCTCGAACTACGGCGCGTGCGTCTCCCTCTACGCACCCGGTGAACAGATCGCCTCGGCGAAGCTCGGCGGAGGCGCGATCGCCCTGAACGGCACCTCCATGGCCGCCCCGCACGTCGCCGGGGTGGCCGCCCTCTTGAAGGCGGCCTACCCGCAGGCGACTCCGACGGAGGTCGCCCAATGGCTCGACTCCAAGTCCACCAGGGGTGCCCTGAGCAACCTCGGCGTGGGCAGCCCGAACAAGCTGCTGTTCACCGGCGGACTCTGAGTCGTCAGAGCGTCGCGACGAAGGTGGCCCAGGCCCGTGCGCGGAACACCACGTGCGGGCCTTCGGGCTGCTTGGAGTCCCGTACGGGGACGATGCCGGGGTGGCCGTCGGCAACCTCGACGCAGTCGCCGCCACTGGCGTCACTGTGGGTGGACTTCCGCCAGGTGGCCATTTCCACGCAGCTGCCGCCGCTTGCGTCGCTATAACTGGACTTGTGCCAGGTGGCCGCAGACAGGTCGTATTCAGGCGTGCTGATCATGTTCGTAATCCTCCGCCACCGATTCGATCAGGGCCAGGGACTTGCGCGGTGACAGCGCGTTGGCCGTGAGGAGATCGTAGGTCAGGGTGAGCTGGGAGACCGTGGCTGGATCGTCGAACAGTAGCCCCGTTCCCAGGCCTTGGACGTAGGCGAGTGGGGGAGCGTCCTCGAAGGACATGAGCTTGATGGCGCCGCCCATGGCTGCATGAAGGCCCGCACTGAACGGCAGCACCTGCACGATGATCCGGTGCGATCGGATCAACCTCGCGATATGGCGCAGGGCCTCTGCCAGGATGGCCAGGCTGTCCCCGGTCCGTCGTAGTACTGCCTCGTCGAGGACGCACCAAAACAGCGGTGTTGTTGGCTCACTGAGCAGAGCGGCTCGGGCCAGTCGGTTCGTGACCAGCTCGTCGATCGTCTCTTCCGGGGCGGTCAGATGTCCGGCGCGGAACACCTCCCGCGCGTAGGCCTCCGTTTGGAGCAGGCCGGGAATCAGCTGGGGGGCGTACTCCCGGATCTCCGTTGCCAGCGCCTCCGCCTCGGCCGCCGCCGCGAAGTGGTCCGGGTACTTGGACTTGGCCGCCGCCCCGCAGTTGCGGACGAAGAAGCCGTTCGTGTCGAGGATGTCGTCTATCTGCCGGGCGAATTCGAGGTGCATGCGACGGGTGCCCGCCTCCAACTGTCCGATGAACGAGCCGCTCACGAAGAGCGGTTCGCCGAGTTCGGCCTGGCTCATGCCCGCACGCTCGCGCGCCACGCGCAGTTCGGCGCCCAGGAGGGCGCGGGGTGAGGAGGAGGGGTCGAGGTTCTTTCCTGCCATGGCAACTCCCTGGCCAACACGTGCGGTTGTTGCGGTGTCCGCATTGAAAGGCTAGCGAGCCCATCGCCACGCTGTGTGTCGAAGTTGGATACGCAGAGTAGAAAGGTGACATGTCATGGTGCTCTCTCCACAGGAGCGGATGCGGGCGGCCGAGGAGGCCGTCCAGCAGTTGAAGGAGTCCTTGGCCGGGGTGGGGGTGGTCTTCCCCTCCCTCGACGTGGAACGGGTCTCCGCCGCCGGCTCGTACGGCCTGCCCCTGGTCGACCTCGGCCGCTGCAACCTCGACACCGCGCTCCGCCTCGCCGCCGTCCTCTACGAGCGGGCGCACCCGTGAACGAGGCGGTGGAGTGGGGATTCGAGCTCGGGTGGAAGCTGCACGCCCTGGAGACGGCCCTTGTCAGTGGCGCGTGGCAACGTAAGGACACGGGGCTTTCCGTCCGCGTGCGGGGCGGGGAGGGCGGCGGGGCGTGGACCGCCGTCGGGGACGACGGGGAGCGGAGGGAGGCGCGGACGGCGGACACGGCCGACGAAGCGACGGCGCTCGTGCACGAGGCCTTCGGGCTGACGGCCTGGCGGCCACTGCCGCCTCCGCCGCCGGGGTGGCAGCGGTTCACGCTGATCCACTGCCCGGTGGGGGAGTGTCCGGAGTTCGAGGACACCCGCTACGACGGGGTCAAGGCGCGGCCCCCGCAGGGCTGCGTGGTGGAGGAGATCGGAGGGTACTTCGGCCTGCGCTGCGAGCGGCCGGGGGCGAGGCTGCTGGACGCCGTCGCCGGGACCTGCGCGCAGATCCGCGAGGAGCACGGGCTGCTGATGAACGACTTGGGCATCGAGAAGCTGTGGGAGTGGTCGGCGGACGGACCTGATGGCTGGGGCGCGGAGATCGTCGGGCAGTTGCTGCTGATGGCGGCCGAGCGGGGGCCGCGGCTCGGCTACGGCGTGGACGACCTGGTGCGGTTCCTGCGGACCGCGGCCGCCGGAATCGGGGGCGGCTAGTCTGCGATCGGGGGGGATCATGGACAAGAAGGTGCCGTTCTCGAAGCGGCTTGTCGCGAGCGTGTCGCCGGTCGTCGGCGCCGCACTCGCCGCGGTGACGCTGCTGTTCTTCGTGCTGTTCTGCAGGCTGGCGTTCGTCGAGACGTACGGCAACGAATGCGGCTTCGACTCCTGCCCGCGCGGCATGGGTTGGCTGATGCTCTTCACCCCGCTGCTGGGGATCCTCACGGTCATGTCGTTGACGCTCGGGAAGCGGGAGCCGGACCTTCCGCGCTCCTGCCTGGGCCGGGTCGTGACCGTGGTGCTGGCACTGGTCGCGCTGTGGCCGGGCTGGCAGGCGTACGAGTGGATGCGCGGCCCGCAGATGTACATGTCGGGGTGGCAGGCTCCGGACCAACCCGCGTCTGTGCAGCCCGTCGGCGTCTGGGCGGTGGAGCGGTGGCCGATGCTGGTGCGGGCGCGCACGGACGTCTTGGTCGCCTTCGACAGCGGCGGCCGCAGGGGCTGGCAACTGGGCGCGCCCGAAGGGGTGTCGGTGTGCGCGCTGAGCCGGACCACGTCCTCGGACATCGGGTTGGTCGTCTACGACCGCGGCGACGGGTGCGGGGTGCGGGTCGAGGCCGTGGAGCTGACGGAGGGGCGGCGGCTGTGGCGCCGGGACGCCCAGGGGACCCGGGTGGCCGTGGTGGGGCGGACGGCCGTCGTGGCGGAGGCGGGCTCGGTGGTCGGGCTCGACCTGCGCGAGGGCGGCGAGCTGTGGCGGACCGGGATACCGGCCGAGTGCCGGGTCGAGGCGGTCGACGGGGCCGGGGAGCGGGCCCTGTACGTGGAGCAGTGTGGGGAGGCGGCGGCCCGGATCACCGCCGTCGACGCCCGGACGGGAGCGCGCGCGTGGCAGAGCGCGCTGCCGACGGCGAGCCCGCTGAGTGAGGTCCGGGTGCTGTCGGCGCAGCCGCTCGCCCTGCGGGTCAAGGAGGCTGCCGCGCGCGGGACGGACGCGGTGCTGCTCTTCGACGGCGAGGGGCGCGCGCGGGGCTCCGTACCGGCGGCCGGGCCGGAGGGGGAGCTGCCGGCCGAGCCGGAGCCGCTGGTGAGCGGGGAGCTGCTGGTCATGCCGGTGAAGGTGGGGAAGAAGGCGGGCGTGTCCGCGTACTCCCTCACGGACGGCCACCGCGTCTGGCGCACGGGCTTCGGCGGGGAAACCGTCCGCGCCCTGGGGCCGGGGCGGCGCACGGGCGAGGTGGCGGTGGTGTCCTCGGGGCATCCGTGGACGTACCTGACCCGGCTGGGCCTGGCGGGCGGCGAGCGGAGGGAGGAGTCCACGGTGCTGCGCGAGGTGCCGCTGGCCGGGCGCTTCGTCTTCTACCCGGGGCCGCCGGGCAGCTACGTGTTCGTGAACCTGGGCCGGGAGGAGAGCGAGCCCTTGCCGCCGACCTTCGAGGTCTTGCCGGTGTGGGGGTGGTGACGAAGGGGATGTCCACGTGCTCGCCGTGTGCGAATGCGGGGTCCTGAACGTGCGGGCACACGCTATTGGCGTATGCGGCCCATTCGGGTCGAACGGCTCGGGGTTGACGCGATCGGGTGGGCCGCCGGGCCCGTACTAGCCGCGCGGCGGGAGCTGGTCGTACGTCTTGAACGTGTAGTACGCGGACAGGGTGATCGAGTTGCCGGTCGCGGCCGGGAGGCCGAGGCGGTTGTTGACGAGGCCGCCGAGGGGGCCGCAGCCGGTCGCGGCCGGGGTGGTGAACGTGTTGTCGTACGCGTCGAACTTGATGACCGGCGGGTTCTTGGACACCCACTGGGAGCTGCCCGAGCGCTTGAGGCGGAACTCGATCGGGGTGTCGCCGCCGCCTATGGCGCATCCGTCGGGCAGGGCCGGGCCGAGGGCGCGGAAGCGCACGGTGAACAGGCCCATGTTGTCGCCGACGGAGTAGAAGTCGGACCGGCCGCCGTACTCCGGCTGGAGGGACAGCGCCATCCGGGGGTTGTGCTCGCCGGCGGGGCCGCCGAGGATCCCGCCGGGCACGGCGGTCGGCGCGCCGCGCAGGGCGCCCCAGACCTGGCCGTTCGTGCCGTCGGGCAGGGGGCCCTCGGCGTGGGTGATGGTCATCGGCGCCAGCTCCGGCAGGGTGCGGCTGCCGAGGGTCAACGAGCCGGTGGCGGTGAGGACTTCGCACTTCCAGCGGGCCGCGTCCACCCCGGCGGGGATGGCGGGGCAGTCGCTGAAGTCGTAGGCGGGGGCCGTGGTGGGCGTCTCGGCGGCTTCGGCGGCCCCGGTGGCGGTGAAGGCGGCGGCGCCGAGCACGGCGGCGAAGGCGAGCCCGGCGGCCGTGCGACGGAGGACCTGGGGGCGCTTGTCAGTGGCGTTCTGCATGGCTTCAGCCTCCCGCCGCTCCCGCCCCGACAGCTATCGGGGCGGCCCCTTGGCTTACCCCGAGCAAACCCTGACACCACATCAGGGTGCGACCCTGGCAAGGCACTTGGGCTCATCCGCGTAGAGGTGCCGCGCCCGGGGGGCGAATCTGCGGCAGGGGCTCCGGCGGCCAGCTGAAATCCCAGGGTTGATTACGTTGCGTGCATGGGTAGTACCGGTCCGTGACGACCCGTCGTGGAGTGCGGCGGGTGCACGGGAACGACAGGACCTTCCGTATGCGCATTCGACTCGCCGCCGCGGCCCTGACGCTCGCCCTGGCGGGCGCGCTCGCTCCGGGGCTGGCATCGCCGGCCGGGGCAGCCGACTTCTTCGAGATCCACACCGACCTTGACGGCCGCTGCCTGACCAGCAACGGCGACAACGTGGAGGTCCGCAACTGCGCCGGAGGGGTCGGAAGCCAGCTCTGGTTCTGGGAGGGCCGCAAGCTGCGCAACCTCGCCGAGCGCCACTGTCTGGACGTCCGCAACGGGGAGCTGAACGCGGCCGCCCAGGTCGTGGGCGACTGCCACGGCCAGGCCAATCAGCGCTGGGACGTCGTCGGCCGTCAGTTGGCGACCCAGGTGAACAACCAGTGCCTCAGCATCCAGAACGCCGGGGACCCGAGTCAGGGGGCGGGCATCAACGTGCGCAACTGCACGGGCGCCGCCTGGCAGCGCTGGGACGTTCCCCTCCCGCCGGCCTAGCCTCCGGATGCCCGGGGGAGGGCGTGATCCGCGCGCCTCCCCGCGGGGAGCTTCATGCGGGGGCGGGGGTGTCCGTTCGGAGGCGGGCGTGGAGGTGTTCGTCGTGCCAGCCGTCCGCGTGGAGGAGGGCGCCGCGCATGGTGCCCTCCAGGGGGAAGCCGGCTTTGGTCGCGACGGCGCACGAGCCGGGGTTGTGCACGGAGTGGGTGATGCGCAGGCGGTGCAGGCCGAGGTCCTCGAAGGCCCAGCGGGTGACGCGGGACGTGGCCGAGACCGCGGCGCCGCTGCCGCGGCCGGCGGGGAGGAGCCAGTAGAGGAACTCGCCGCTGCCACCCGCCAGATCGAGATCGGCCAAGCCGATCGTGCCGACGGCCTGGCCACCGGCAGCCGGGGCGATCGCCCAGATCGCGGCCTGTTCGGCCTGCCAGAGGTCGTGGAACCGGGTGACGCGCTCCTCGGCCTGCGCCAAGGTGCGGTGGCCCGGGCGGTTCCAGTGCCGGATGTCCGGGTCCTCGTACGCCGCGACGAGCGCGGGGGCGTCGGACGGCTGCCACGGGCGCAGTGACATCCCGCCGGGGAGGGCGAACCCCGGCTGCGGCAGGGCGGCCATCCGGCCCGCCGGGACCACGGGAGGTATCTCGTAGATCATCACGGCATCATGCCGGAGCCGCCGTGTCCGTGGCGCCGCGCGTCGTGGCGTGGGCGAGGCCGTCCGCGATCCGGGCGAGGACTTCGAGGGCTTCGGCCTGCTGGTCGGGGGTCAGGTGGTCGGTGACGTTGCTTTCGAGTTCGGCCCAGATGTTTTCGACCTCGCGGCGCAGGGCGAGGCTGGCGGTGGTGGGTTCGATGATGGTGGCGCGCTTGTCGGCGGCGCAGGGGCTGCGGCGGACGAAGCCGGCGTGTTCGAGGCGCTTGATGGTGCGGGTCATGGTGGCGGCGTCGGATCCGAGCATCCGCACGAGGTCGGTCTGACGCTGTGGGCCGCGGTCCCACAGCTGCATCATGACCAGTTCCTGCCCGGTGTGGAGGCCCACGCGGCGCAGGAGCTGCTGGGCGAGCATGCGGTGCAGGCGGGCGACGCGGAAGATCGCGTGGGACAGGGGGCCGGCCTGGACCGAGGGCGGCATCGACGGGAGGGCCGCCGCTTCGGCGGCCTCGGTCGGGTCGGTGGCCGGCGCGCTGACGGGCGTTCCCTTCGGCTGGCTCATGGGTCCCCCGGTGTGGTGTGTAACTGCTCGGACAGAGACCAGCCTATCGCCATCACCGTGCGCGCGGTGTGACGCCGTATGTCCTTATTTTGCCGCCGGACCGTGGTCGATTGTGACGCGGGTCACGTATGCGCGGGAATGGGTCGAGGGTATTTACTTGTTCGAACAGTTAACTCCGCATCGAGCGGCGGCATCCTGCGAAGACAAGGAACGTGATCATGTCGACGGCATTCGACTCGTACGAGCTCGCCGGTAAGCGCCTGGCCAACCGCATCGCGATGGCTCCGATGACCCGCAGCCGCGCCCACACCTCCCGGGCGACCGCCACGGACCTCATGGCGACCTACTACGCCCAGCGCGCGAGCGCCGGCCTGATCATCAGCGAGGGCATCCAGCCCTCGGTGGTCGGCCAGGGCTACACCGACACCCCGGGCCTGCACTCCGCGGAGCAGATCGCCTCCTGGCGCCCGGTGACCGACGCCGTGCACCGCGAGGGCGGCGTGATCTTCGCGCAGCTGATGCACACCGGCCGGATCGGCCATCCCAGCCTGCTGCCGGACGGCCTGCACCCCGTCGCCCCGTCGGCGGTGGCGGCGAAGGGGCAGGTCTACACCCACCAGGGCCCGCTGGACTTCCCCACGCCCAAGGAGCTGACCGAGGACGAGATCGCCCGGACCGTCGAGGACTATGCCGCCGCCGCCCGGAACGCGGTCGCCGCCGGGTTCGACGGGGTGGAGCTGCACGGGGCGAACGGCTACCTGATCCACCAGTTCCTCGCCCCGGGCTCCAACCGGCGCACCGACGGCTGGGGCGGCTCGGTCAAGGGCCGGATCCGTTTCGCCGTCGAGGTGGCGACCGCGGTGGCCGAGGCCATCGGCGGGGACCGGGTGGGCTTCCGCATCTCGCCCGGCAACCCGTACAACGACATCGCCGAGGACGACCTCGACGAGACCTACGGCGCCCTGCTGGAGCGGCTGGCACCGCTGGGCCTGGCCTACCTGCACCAGTTGGAGGCCGAGGGGCAGCGCGAGTTGGCCCTGCGGCTGCGCAAGGAGTGGCCCGGCACGTTCGTCCTCAACCCCTTCACCGGCACGGACGTGACGGGGCCGGAGGAGCTCGAGCTGATCGAGGACGGCACGGCGGACCTGATCGCCTACGGCGCGCTGTTCCTGGCCAACCCCGACCTCCCCGCCCGCCTGGCCGCCGGAGGCCCGTTCAACACCCCCGACGCCACCGCCTTCTTCGGCGGTGACCACCGCGGCTACACCGACTATCCGACCCTCGGCTGAGTGGCGCGGATTGGCTGTCCGAACAGCTATTCCGTGGTGCGTTTTCGGTGACGGCTACGGCGGGGAGCCGCATGGATACGGGCTCCCCGCCGGGCCGGGCCGGGCCGGGCCGCATTCAGGCCAGGGCCGGTTCCTTCGTCGGGTCGCCGGTCGTGGACGCGGCCGTGGGCTGCGGGGCGGTGTTGACCTCGGCCAGCATCTGGTGTGTTAACTGCACCTTCTCCGGCTCGTTGAGCAGGGCGATGTGTTCCCTGCTCAAGGAGAGTTCGACCTGCCGTGGGACAAGGCGTCCGAGGCGGAGGCGGCTGCCCTGGTGGGCTGGCTTCGCACGGCGCCCAACCCCGCAGTGGCGGCGCAGCAACCCGGCGTCGCCCCCACCAGGGTCGGCGAACCAGCGCACGGGCAAGCGGTACCTCCAGGCCGGCTATGCGCCGAGCACGATCAATCATGCCCTGACCGTGGTCGGCAGCTTCTACGCCTTCCACCGCCACTACGGACGCGGCCCCCTGACCAACCCTGCTCCGGAGTCCCTTGCGCGCCGCAGGGCTCTGGCGCACCGAAGCCCGACCGAGCCGGCGCAGCCGTTCCGGCGGGCACGGCTGCGGCAGCGAGTACCGAAGACGGACCCGAGGGCGATTCCCGATGCCATGTGGGACGAGTTCTTCGAAGCGATGACCCACGACCGGGACCGGGCTGCTGTGCTGCTCTACGGCTCAAGCGGGGCCCGGGCGGAAGAGCTACTAGGGGTCACCCCGGCCGACATCGACTGGTCGGGGCAGGTCTTCCACGTGATCTCCAAGGGGACGAAGGAGCGGGAGCCGGTACCGGCCAGCCCACAGGCATTGATCGTGCTCGCGGCCTACCTCGACTCCATCGGCCTGCCAGCCGCCCACGAGCCCGTGCTGCGGACGCGCCGAGGGCCCGACAGGCCGCTGAGTTACTGGGCGATGCGGCGGGTCATTCAGCGGGCCACGACTCCAGCAGAGCTGACGAGGACCGGCAGTGGGGTTTCGTTGTCCGGGGCAGCGGCGAGCGGCCCGTACTCGCGGTGAAACTGCAGGAGTTGTTCGGCTGGTCTGCCGCCTTCGCGCTGGCGGACGGGCGGCCCCGCTGACCGTCCACCTGCTCTCCCCGGCTGGGCACCCGGCGGCCGTCACCGGCGACCTCGCGTCGTTCTGGCGCGAGGGCCACCGCGCCGTGCGGGCCGAGCTCCGCGGCCGCTACCCCCGCCACCCGTGGCCGGAGGACCCGGCTGCGGCCGAGCCGACCCGGCGGCTCAACACGCCCAACCGGGGAGCGCCACGGGGAGCCCGGGGTCAGCCGCCACCCGAGTTGGCCGAGGCCGAACCGCCTGACGTCCAGCCCGAGTTGCGCTGCGGCCGATCGCGCGTGCTGCGCTCGGTGCGCAGCATCACCACGACCCCAGCCGGGCCGAGCAGGGCCTTCAGCGAGTCGGCGAGCCGCTGCGGGTCGCCGTCGAACGGGAGCGTGAGCTGCTCCCGGACGCCCCGCAGGGCGAGTTCCAGCGTGAGCGTGGAGACGGCCGGCTTGTAGTCCCCCTGGTACGGCTCCACCACCTTGTGCGTCAGCCGCACCTCGCGCAGGGTCTTGACGGGCAGCCAGTCATCCGGCCCGGCGCCCCGGACCAGCCGCAGAGACGTGGGCACCCCGGCCGGCGCGAACTCCACCCGGAGAATGTCCCGGGCCCGCGAAGAGGCCACCGCCAGCCAGCCGATCAGGTACTCCAGCCCGGCGATCACCCCCACCACCACGAACACGGTCGACGCCCGCGCCCCGGCCAGCGCCATCCAGAAGGCGACGAGCAGGGTCGGCACGCCCAGAGCGAGCGGAGTGAACAGCGCCGGCCCCGCCGAGGTCAGCACGTTCCACGTCCGCCCGACCGGGCCGACGCGCAGGACCAGATCCGTCGAGTCGGGGCCTTGTCTCAGCAAGGGATCGGTGGCCATGCCTCCAGCGTAGGACCGGTCCGCAAGAGGGCCTCGACCACATCCGGCCGATGGGGCACGACATCTGACGGCCGTAGCCCACAGCCGGCGGGCGCGGCGGGCTCCCAGGGCTCGAACCACGGGTCGGGCCACTGCTCGGCGGCGGCCATCAGCGGGTAGAGGGTGGCGCCGTCCAGGCTCTCGCGGATGATGTCGGCGACGGCCTCGTCGGTCTCCCCGGTCGCCGGCTCGTAGTCGGCCGGCAGCCCGGCTAGGGTCTCGCCGGGCGCGAGCCGGAACTCGTCGTCTTCCGACTCGTCGGCCGCCCGCTGCAGGGCGCCGGAGCGGCAGCAACTGCCGCTACCTGTCGAGGAAGGTGGCTGGGCGAGATCGACGGGATCGATCTGACGTTGACGTTCCTCCGCACGAAACAGGTTGAGGCCGCCAGGCACACAGTGCGGCCGGTGGTCGACCTCGGGTTCTCCCGGCCGCGCAGCCAATGATCAGACCTGTCCGTGCGTGGGGGCAGCGTCTACCCGGCCCGAATGCGCTACCTCGTTGAACCCTTCGCGCTTGGCGCGCTCAAGCGTGGGCGGTCGATCGAGCAGTTCCTTGGCGCCGCCGGAACACCGGAGAAGCCCGGCATCCGGTGGGCCGAGATCTGGCCCAAGTCCGAGGGCTTCGTTCTCGTGGTCCATGAGGTCGAGGACATCGGCGACGAGGGCTGTTACGACCTGGTCGAGTTCCCGTCCTTCGAGCGCGAGGACGGGGAGGAGGACTTCGGCCGCCGGCTCGCCGTTGTGGACGGCGCCCTGGCGGCCTTGGCCACCGCTGAGCGGATGATCGGAGCCGATCGGGGCCGGTGGGTCAGTCAGGGCATTGCCGGTGACGACTATCGGGACTACGTTCGGGCTGGGCGCCCCGCCAAGCTGCTCAGCGAGTGAGTGCGGCCGAATCTGTGGCCCTCGGACCGGCTTGGTCCGTGGGGGCGCCCGGCTCTTCCGCCGTCATGTCCGCCTCCTCGTCCCCCTGATTGAGTGAAGTGCAGAGAAGGCGCGTGAACCCGAAGAAGTACGTGGCGGCGAAGCCCACCAGGTAGCCGACCGTCAGGCCGCCCGCGTAGATGGCGATCGTGACGCCCATGCCCGACTTGCCGTCCAGGAGGGGGAAGAGGGCCCAGCCCGAGGGGCCGATGGCGGTGGAGCCGAAGGCGACGCCCAGCTGGTTGCAGAGGCCCACGAAGGCTCCGCCGGCCGCGCCGCCCACGCAGGCCGTGACGAAGGGCCGGCCCAGTGGCAGGGAGACGCCGTAGATGAGGGGCTCGCCGACACCCAGGAAACCGGCCGGGAGCGCGGACTTGATGGTGGCGCGGAGCGAGCCGTTGCGCGGGAGCTTGTAGTAGACGGCGATGGCCGCACCCACCTGCCCCGCGCCCGCCATGGCGAGGATGGGCAGCAGGACCGTGTATCCGGACTGCTCGATGAGGGTGGTGTGGATCGGGATCAGGGCCTGGTGCAGGCCCAGCATCACCAGGGGGAGGAAGAGGCCGCCGAGGATCAGGCCCGCGAACGCGCCGCCGGTGGCGAGCAGCCGGTTGGCGAAGGTGCCGATGGCGGAGGAGGCCTCGCCGGCGATGAACATCAGGCCGAAGAGGGTGACCAGGCCCGAGACAAGGACCGTGAGGGTGGGGGTGACCAGCACGTCCAGGGCCTCCGGAACCCAGCGCCGGCACCACTTCTCGACGTGCACCGCGAGGAGCGCGGCGGCCAGGGCGCCGAGTACGCCGCCCTGCCCGGGCTTGAGTTCCAGGCCGAAGGCGGTGATCTTCGCGACTCCGGGGAACACGATGATGGCGGCGACCGCACCGCCCAGGACGGCCGTGCCGCCGAACTCCTTCGCGGTGTTGTGGCCGACGAACACCGCGATCAGCGACATGAACCCGGAGGCCATCGCGGTCAGCGCCGGAACGAGGCCCGGCAGCCACCCGAGGTTGGTGAGGACGCCGTTCAGACCCGCGATCACACCGCAGCCGATCAGGGCCGGGATCAGTGGGACGAAGATGTTCGCGATGCGGCGCAGGAAGAGCTTGAAGGGGGTCGCGTTGCGGGCCTTCCGGGCCTCCTTCAACGCAGCGCCCTGGGCCTGGAGTTCCTCCGCCGTGACCGGATGCGCATGCGCATGCGTATGCGGATGGGCGGCGGCCGCCGCCGAGCGGCCCTCCTCGACCAGCGCCTCGAACTCCGGCGTCACCCGGGCGACGGTGCCCGGGCCGAGCACGATCTGGTAGGTGTCGTCCTCGACCACTCCCATCACCGCGGGGAGGGCCTTCAGCGCCTCGTCGTCGACGAGCGAGCGGTCGCGCAGGGCGATGCGCAGGCGGGTCATGCAGTGCGCGATCGAGGTGACGTTGTCCGGGCCGCCGACCAGAGGAAGGATCGCGGCGGCTGTGGCGCGGTTCTTGTCAGTGGGCATCGTGGGGGGTCGCCTTGCTGTGGGGGGTGGTGGGCTAGCGGGTCCGAGGGCCGGCGGCGGCCAGGGCCGCGCGGAGGTGGCCCTGGGTGGTGGCGAGGAGTTCGGCGGCCTCGTTGCCGTCGACCCCGCCGAGGATGACGAGGACGGCGTTCTTGACCTCGCCGTCGGTGGCGGTCAGCGCGGCCTCGATCTCCTCGTCCGGCGCGCCGGTGGCCAGCGCGACGATGCGGCGGGCGCGGGCGCGCAGCTTCTCGTTCGAGGAGCGCATGTCGACCATGAGGTTCCCGTAGGTCTTGCCCAGGCGGATCATGGTGATCGTCGAGATGAGGTTGAGGACGAGCTTCTGCGCGGTGCCCGCCTTCAACCGGGTGGAACCGGTGAGCAGCTCGGGTCCGACGACCACCTCGATGCCGTGCTCGGCGGCCGCGGCGAGCGCGGAGCCCGCGTTGCAGGAGAGCCCGACGGTGAGCGCCCCGCGGGTACGGGCGAACTCGACGGCGCCGATCGCGTACGGGGTGCGGCCGGAGGCGGAGATGCCGATGACCGTGTCGTCGGGGCCGATGGCGAGTGCGGTGAGGTCCTCGGCGGCCAGCTCCTTCGAATCCTCGGCGCCTTCGACGGCCTTGACCATCGCGGAGGGGCCGCCCGCGATCAGGCCGACGACCTCGGCCGGGTCCGTGTTGAAGGTGGGCGGGCACTCGCTGGCGTCCAGCACGCCCATCCGGCCGGCGGTGCCGGCGCCCGCGTAGACGAGCCGGCCGCCGCGGGCCATGCGGGCGGCGATCGCGTCGATCGCGGCGGCGATCCGCGGGAGCTGTCCGGCGACGGCGGCCGGGACGGTGGCGTCCTCGGCGTTCATGGTGCGGGCGATGTCGAGGGTGGACAGCCGGTCGATCTCGGCGAGTTCGGGGCGGAAGGCCTCGGTGGTCAGGGTGGCGAGCTGGGCGCGGAGTTCGTCGTACGCGGTCATGGGCGGGGGACTCCTATCTGCTGCTGTGGCGGTGGGCGAGGGCCTCGTACGAGGCCGCGAGCGCGGGGGCGGCCGTCTCGTACGTCCGCTGCGCGACGGCGACGAACAGGCAGTCGACGACGAGGAGCTGGCCGGTCCGGCTGGACATGGCGGCCGGGCGCAGCTCGGTCTCGCGGGCGGCGGACGTGGCCAGGACGTGGTCGGCGTAGTGGGTGACGGGCGAGTTCGGGCGGCCGGTGAGGGCGATGGTGGTGGCGCCGTGCTCGAAGGCGGTACGGAGCGGCTCGATCACGTCGCCCGTGGAGCCGGAGTGGGTGATGGCGACGGCCACGTCACCGGGGCGCAGTTGGACGGCGTTGGTCACGGCGAGGTGGGGGTCGCTGTGGGCGTGCGCGATCAGCCCGATGCGGAGCAGCTTCTGGGCGAGGTCCTGGCCGACGAGGGCGGACGCGCCGATGCCGTAGACGTCGATGCGGCGGGCGGCCGCGAGGGCGACGACGGCGGCGGCGAGCGCGGTCAGGTCGAGGCCGGCGGCGGTGTCGGCGAGGGTCTGCGCCTCCTCGTGCGCCAGCTTGGCGACCACCTCGGCGAGGGGGTCGTCTACGGCTATGTCGACGGTGACGGCGGGCGCGGCGCCGGACTCCTGCCGCGCGGCGAGGGCGGCGAGCGCGAGGCGCAGGTCGCGGTAGCCGGGGTAGCCGAGGAGGCGCGCGGTGCGGACGACGGTGGCCTCGCTGGTGCCGGTGCGCTCGGCGAGGGCGGTGACGGTGAGCTGCGCGCACCCCGCGGGATCGGAGACCACGGCTTCGGCGACGGACCGCACGGACCGCGTCATGGAGGGGCCGAGACCGCGCACGCGGGCCCGCAGGGCCGAGGCCGGAGGGGGCGGCGGGGGCGAGGTGGGCGCGGGCCCGGCGGGGCGGGTGCCCGCGGCTGCGTCGGGCTTGGGGGTGCCGGGTTCGGCGGGGACCGTCTCGGTGGTGCGGGGCTTGGGGGTGCCGGGTTCGGCGGGGGCCGTCTCGGTGGTGCGGGGCTTGGCTGCGCCGGGCCGGTCCGGGCGGGGCTTGGGGGTGGCGGTGCCGGTGGTGCCGGGCTTGCCCGGCCGGGCCGTTGCCGTGGCTCTCGCCGTCGTGGCCGGCGGCGGGGTGGAAGTTTCCTTCGGCTTCTTGCTCACGCGTGAAATCTATTTTCACGAGCAGGGTGGGGCAAGACGCCATAAGGCCCTCGAAAAAGGACCTTCGCCACGGGCTTGCCGCGGGGCCACAATGGGCGCATGGACCACGCGACCCCCCTCGAACAGGCGCTGCATGTCGCCCGTGCACTTGTTCTCGCCGATCTCGCCGCCGGTGAGGTCGCCGATGCCGATGTCGTCTCCCTCGTCGAGGACTCGGTCACGCACCGCCGGTGGTGGGTGGAGCAGTGGCCGGAGGGGGTCGACTACCTTGCCGGACTCGTCGCGCAGGACGTGCAGGACGCCCTGCTGCAGAAGTACGGCCGCTGGCCGCTGTGCCCGGTCTGCGGGCACGGAGACCCGCACGCGCTGGACGTGGAGCCGGAGCTGGGACCCGACCCGCACTGGGTGTGCTCGGAGGCGGGCGTGAGGGTGGCGGCCGTCGGCTCCCTCGGGCCGGTCTTCCACCCGGGCCGGTGAGCCGCCGGTGACGCTGTACATCGACCCGCCGACCTGGCCGGGCCACGGCCGCATGTGGTCGCACCTGGTCAGCGACGTCTCGTACGAGGAACTGCACACCTTCGCGGCGTCGATCGGCTGCCCGCCGCGCGCCTTCGAGCGGGACCACTACGACGTGCCCTCGCACCGCTACGCGGACGCGGTGGCGGCCGGCGCGGTGGAGATCGGCAGCAAGGAACTGGTCCGCCGCCTCACGACCGCCGGCCTGCGCCGCCCGAAGGGCCGGCCGGCGTAGGCGCCGGCCGGGCCTGGCCGCCGGCCTGTCGTGGCCTGCGCGCCCGCTCGCTCCGGCTCTCGCCCCGATGGCGCACAGCAGCTGGAGTACCGAAGCCCTGCGGCCGTACGGGCGCAAGTTCGGCCACTGCTGCGCGGCGCCCGCGTGTCGGCCGGGTGGGACGCGTGGGCGGGCCCGGGCGCCCGGTTGCAGCGCGTCAGGGGTGCCGCGAGCGTGGAGGAGCACCGGCCGGGAGGGAGCGCGCGACGCCGAACCGCGGGGGATGACCTACGCGTCAGTAAGCCGTCGTGATGCTCGGGATCGGTGCGTCCACGTCCAGCGGGGGCACTGAACGGAGAAACCATGAACCGAGACGCAGCAAACGGCAGCCCGCGCGGCGCGCGGTCGGAGATGTCCGACGCGGGGGTGATGAGGCAGAAGGACGAGTTCACGGACCGGTTCCTCGTCCTCCTTGATCCCGGGGCCGCCGATCAGGGAATGGCGGCACTGCAGAGCAAGGCGGGGATCGCCCGTGCGGAGCGAGCGCGCGGAGCCGAGCCCGAGGCCGTGGCCGAGATGCTGGAGCAGGGCGGCTCCATCGTGTTCGAAGAGCTCGGAGTCGGTGTCGTCCGGGCCGCTCCCGATCAGCTCCATGCCCTGCAGGCCACGGCTCAGGAAGAGTCGGCCATCATCACCATGGAGCGGGAACGCGTCCTGTACGCGACGCAGCTCGTTGCCGCGCCACCGGGAACCGCAGGCACGACCGCGGACTATCTGCGCGGCTACCAGGACGGTGTCGAGGAGCTGGTCAACCACGCGTTGCAGCGCTTCGAGGCAGCCAACCTGGCCGAGGTCCTCGCGGCGGCCTTCGACGAGTCGCAGGCGACCTGGGGACTCCAGGCGACCCGCGTGGTCGAGTCCACGTTCACGGGACAGGGCGTGAAGGTCGCCGTCCTGGACACCGGAGTGGACCGCACCCACCCCGACCTGATGGGGCGCTTCGGCGGAGTGAAGTCGTTCGTGCAGGGCGAGACCGCGGATGACGTCGTCGGCCACGGCACACACTGCATCGGCACGGCCTGCGGACCGAAGGCGCCGCGCTCGCTCCCGCGCTACGGCGTGGCCTGCGAGTCGGAGATCTTCGTCGGTAAGGTCCTGAACAACCAGGGCCGTGGCCCCGACTCCTCGATCCTGGCCGGCGTCAACTGGGCGGTCCGTCACGGGTGTCGCGTCGTCTCCATGTCGCTCGGAGCTCCGATCGGCGTGGGGCAGCGCTTCTCGCGGGTGTTCGAGCACGCCGCGCAACGGGCGCTGCGGGCCGGGACGCTGATCGTCTGCGCGGCCGGCAACGGCAGCGACCGTCCTGATCTGATCGAACCGGTCGAGCACCCGGCCAACTGCCCCTCGATCCTTGCCGTCGCCGCGCTCGACAAGGACCAGAAGGTCGCGTTCTTCTCCAACCGCGGCATCAACCCCGACGGTGGTCAGGTGGACATCGCGGCCCCTGGTGTCGGTGTGATCTCGGCATTCCCCATGCCCAAGGAGCACAAGACGCTGATGGGTACGAGCATGGCCACGCCGCACGTCGCCGGTATCCTCGCCCTGCTCGCCCAGGCCAATCCGGACGCGAGCGCGGCCGAGCTGAAGTCGCTCCTGCTGGCCGGGGCGCGCCGGTCGACGATTCCGGGCGCGGACGTCGGAGTCGGCCTGGTCCAGGCTCCGTGAGCAGCACGGCACCGGACGTACGTGTCGTCGTGGCGGTCGACCCGGAGCGGTTCACCGACGCCGTGAAGGCGCTGCGGGAAGCGGGCCTGGTCTTGGACGCCGAGTATCCCGACATCGGTTCGCTCACCGGAAGGGTCGCGGAGGACCGGCTGCAAGGGCTCGAAGGAATCGACGGCGTCGAAGCCGTGGAGCGCGACCGCACGTACGAGCTCAGACCACCCGATTCGCCGCTCCAGTAAGCAGTGCGGCGGGCGGGGCCGGCGGAGGTCTGCGCAGCGGGAGGAGGGCCGTCGGACCGGCCCTCCTCCCGCGTACGGCCCGGCCCTCAAAGTCCGGCAGTGTCAGCGGCGGCCCGCGGTCTGCCTGGTCACGGGCCCGACGGCCGCCGCGGCCGGCTCAGAGGCCGCGACCACCCGCGTCACGCGAGGCCGAGCGGGCCGGTCCAGGCGGAGGGCTGTGATCGCCAGGGCGATCGCCGTGATGGTCATCGCCGCGCCCGCCCACGCGGTGGCGGAGAAGCCGAGGCCGGCGTCGATGACGGTGCCGCCGAGCCAGGGGCCGCCGGTGTTGCCGAGGTTGAAGGCGGCCGTGGTGGTGGCGCCGGCCAGGGTCGGGGCCGCGCCCGCCACGTTGAACATGCGGGCGTTGAGCGCGGGCGCGGTGAAGAAGGCCGAGACGCCGAGGAGGAAGGACAGGGCGATCGCCGCGACGGCCGCGGAGGCGAACAGGGCGAGCGCCGCGAGGAAGACGGTGGAGGCGGTGATGCCCCAGATCATGACGCCGAAGAGGTGCGCGTCCGCGACCCGGCCGCCGATGGTGGTGCCGACGAGGGCTCCGATGCCGAAGAGGCCGAGGATCCACGGGACCCAGCCGGAGTCGAGCCCGGCCACGTCCGTGAGCAGCGGCGACAGGTAGCTGAACGCGCAGAAGACGCCGCCCGCGGCGAGGGCCGTGACGCCGACGGACAGCCACACCTGGCGGTCGCGGTAGATGCGCAGCTCGCGGGTGAGGGTGGGGCGCTCGGCGGGGAGGGGGATCTTCGGGATCAGCGCCAGGATCCCGACCAGGGCTATCGCGGAGGCCGCGCCCACCGACCAGAACGCGGAGCGCCAGCCCAGGTGCTCGCCGAGGAAGGCGCCGGCCGGGACGCCGAGGACGTTCGCGATGGACAGCCCGCCGATCATGACGGCCATCGCACGGGCCCGCTGGTCCTTGTCGACCATGGCGATGGCGACGGCCGCGCCGACGGCCCAGAAGCCCGCGCACGCGAGGGCCGAGACCACGCGGGAGGCGAAGAGGAGCTCGTACGAGGGGGCCAGCGCGCCCGCGACCTGCCCGAGGCCGAACAGGCTGATGAGGGCGACGAGGGTGGTGCGGCGCGGGAGGCGCAGGGTGGCCACGGCCAGCAGCGGCGCCCCGATGACCATGCCGATCGCGAAGGCGGATATGAGCAGGCCCGCCTGCGGGATGGTGACGCCCATGTCCTCGGCGATGGGCGGCAGCAGCCCGGAGAGCATGAACTCGCTGGTGCCGAGCGCGAAGACGGAGAGTCCGAGGACGTAGACGGCGACTGGCATGCGGGGGCGTACGGCTTCTGCGGGCATGACTATGGCCAACCGTGGCGAACGGGATCAAATTCCCCGCAGCCGGGAGAGTTCCTCCGTGAGGTTGGCGCGGGCCGGGGCCTCCCAGTGCGCGGCCCCGTACGGCGTGCGGTAGAGCCGCGGCAGGTCGAGCAGCTGGTCCAGGACGGCGGCGCGGCCGGTGCGGAAGGCCTCGTCGGGGACGAAGCCGTACTCGTCGCGGACGGCGGCGGCGTAGGCGGCGTAGGCGTCCGGGGCGCCGGCGAGGACGGCGAGGTCGGCGTCGCACAGGGCCTCGCCGTTGGTGTCGCCGGGGTCGGGGTCGTGGGTGACGGTGAGCCGGACCAGCCGGGCCACCTCGGCGGTGCGGGCGGCGTCGACGCCGAGCTCGGGCAGGGCGCGCTCGGCCATGGCGGCGCTGCGCTCCTCGTTCTCGGAGCGGTCCGGCCGGTAGACGGCGTCGTGGAACCAGGCCGCGAGCCGGACGGCCGCGGGGTCGGCGGCGTGCGGGGCGAGTACGTCGATCCGCGCGAGTACGTCGGCCAGGTGCGCGGTGGTGTGGTACCTGCGCTGGGGCTCCGCCCAGGCGGCGAGGAGCCGGTCGGCGCAGGGGGTCGGGTCGTGGTCGGGGGAGGCGCCGGCGGCGGCGACGGTGGCCTGCCAGTGGGCGCGCAGAGCGGTGGTGTCGTCGTGCGGGGTGCCTGTGTCCATGGGCACATTGTGCGGGTGGCGTGATTGTGCTGGTGGAGCGCGGGCGGAGACCCGTACCCTGAGATTGGACTAGACCTATTTTCCATTACCGGACAAAGGACGGCAACGAATGAGCAACCGTGCGCTCCTGGAGGTGATCGCCCTCGACGCGGAGGACGCGATCGCGGCCCAGGCCGGTGGGGCGGACCGACTCGAACTGGTCACCGACATGGCCGCCGACGGGCTCACCCCGCCGCGCGAGACCTTCGCGGCGATCAGAGCGGCGGTCGACATCCCGCTGCGCGTGATGCTCCGCAAGACGGACGGGTTCGCGGCGGGTGACGTCTCGGTACTCGTGCGGACGGCACGGCAGATGCGGGCGGAGGGCGCGGAGGAGTTCGTCCTCGGCTTCCTGAACCCGGACGGCAGCCCCGACCTGTCCGCCGTCGAGGCGCTGGTGGCCGAGCTGGACGGCTGCCGGTGGACCTTCCACCGGGCGATCGACCGCGCGGCGGACCGGGACGGGCTGCGCAAGGCGCTCGCCGACCTGCCGGGACTGGACACGTACCTGACGGCCGGCTCGGCGGCCGGGGTCGACGAGGGCCTGCCGGTGCTGCTCGCGGAGGCGGCGCGGCGGGGTGAGCCGGGGTATGGGCCGCGGATCCTGGTCGGCGGCGGGCTGACGCTGTCGCACCTGCCGGTGCTGCGGGGGGCGGGCATCGACGCCTTCCACATCGGCGGCGCGGCCAGGCCCTCCGGGTGGGGGCGGCCCGTCTCTGCGGCGGCCGTCGCGGAGTGGCGAGCCGCGCTGTCCTGACCCATGCGGGCCGTCCTCCTGGGGCTCCGCCCCAGACCCCGCGCCTCAAACGCCGGCGGGGCTGAATCCGGGGCTCCGCCCCGTACCCCGCGCCTCAAACGCCGGCGAGGCTGGATTTCGCCTGGCGTCAGCCTGTGGGTGCGCGCCGCGGGGCTGGATTGCCCGGAGGGCAATTTCAGCCTCGCCGGCGTTTGAGGCGCGGGGTTCGGGGGCGGAGCCCCCGACAGCGGTGCTGCACCAGTGGGGGCCGGGGCGGAGCCCCGGGACGGCTCCGCGCAGCGGCTACCGCACGGGTCAGGCCAGGGCCTCCGGCAAGGCGGTCGCGTGGAGGAGGGTCAGGCCCGAGACGGCTCGGGTGAGGCAGACGTACAGGCGGCGCAGGCCCGTCCGTTCGTCCGGCTCGCCGTCCACGATCGCGGCCGGCTCGTCCAGGACCACGTAGTCGTACTCCAGGCCCTTGGCGAGCGAGGCCGGGACCAGGGTCAGACGGGACTCGGCCGTCGTCTCCTCGCCCGGAGCCAGGTACGACAGGGCCGCCGCCCGCAGGGCCTCCGCCAGGACCGGGATACGGGCGTCCGCCGCGATCAGGCCGATCGAGCCCTCGTGGGAGAGGGAGGCCCGGCAGGCCTCGATCACCGCGGTCGTGAGGTCGGCCGTCTCCGTGACGACCAGCGAGCCCGGCGTCTCACGCACCGAGGAGACCGGGGCCAGACCCGGTGAGATCGACGGCAGCAGCCGGGAGGCGTACGCGATCACCTCGCGCGGCACGCGGAAGCCCGCCGTCAGTTCCTCGACCACCGCCTGCGGCTTGCCCAGGTGGGTCAGGGCCTCGTCCCAGCTGCGGGTGGCCCACGGGGTGGTGCCCTGCGCGAGGTCGCCCAGTACCGTCGCCGAGCCCGTCGTGCAGCGCCGCCCCACCGCCCGGTACTGCATCGGGGAGAGGTCCTGCGCCTCGTCGACGACCACGTGGCCCAGCGAATGCGTCCGTTCCACCAGGTCGGCCGCCTCGTCGATCAGCACCAGGTCCGCCGCCGACCACTTCGCCGACTTCACGCTGCGGAACGGCTTCGGCCACACCAGCAGCTTCTGCTCGTCCGCGCTCAGCACGTCCGCCGCGTGCAGCGCCAGGAACTCGGGGTCGGAGAGGAGGCGGAGCACCAGCTTCGCCGGGTCGACCGGCGGCCAGATCTCCTTGACCGCCGCCTTCACCGCCGCGTTCCGCGCCACCGCGTCCTGCACGCGGTCGTCCGGGGCCTCGCCCGCCTGTTCCATCCGTACGAGCACCGCGTGCGCGATGCGCTGGGGGAGCGCCTCACGGGCGGCCCCGTAGCGGATGTCGCGGTTCTGGAGCTCCTCGACCATCTCGGCGATCTCGTACGCCGGCACGCGCCAGCGGCGTGAACCGCGCACCACCATCAGCGCCTCGGTGGGGGCCGTGACGTGCGAGCGCACCGCGCGGCGCAGTACCTCGGCCATCCGGGCGTCGCCCTTGACCACGGCGGTTTCGGCGGCGTCCGTGCCGCGTACCTCCAGGCCCTCACGGGCCACCAGGTCGTCGACGGTGGCCTGCTTGACCTCCAGCTCGCCCAGCGCGGGCAGGACCTGCTCGATGTAGTGCAGGAAGGAACGGTTCGGCCCGATGACGAGCGTGCCGGTGCGGGCGAGGCGGTCGCGGTGCGCGTAGAGCAGGTACGCGACCCGGTGCAGGCCGACCGCCGTCTTCCCGGTGCCGGGGCCGCCCTGCACGCAGACGGATCCGGACAGCCCGGAGCGGACGATCTCGTCCTGCTCGGGCTGGATCGTCGCGACGATGTCCCGCATGGGGCCGACGCGCGGACGCTCGATCTCCTGCTGGAGCAGCTTGCTGACGGCGGCCGCCTCGGCGGGGTCGGAGAGGTGCTCGTCCTCGTACGCGGTCAGCTCGCCGCCGGTGTAGCCGAAGCGGCGGCGCAGCGAGACGTCCTGCGGGTCGGCCTTGGAGGCCCGGTAGAACGGCTGGGAGACCGGCGCGCGCCAGTCGATGACCATCGGGTCGCCGCCGGCGTCGTGGACGTGGCGGCGGCCGATGTAGAACTGCTCGCCCTCCGCACCCTCGGCGAGCTCCGCGCCGGGCGCGTGCAGGTAGTTCAGGCGGCCGAAGAAGAGGGGGGTGTGGGACAGGTCGGCGAGGGCCTTGATGCGGTCGTCGATCTGGGCCTGGAGCACGATGGCGTTGACCCAGTTCGCGGTGACGTCGCGGATGTCGAGGGCCTCCACGTCCTCGCGCATGGCGCGGAGCGCGGCGCGGGAGGCGGCGAGGTGCGCTCGTTCGCGGCCGAGCGGATCGGTGTCGGGGGCGTGCGCGGGCACGGGACTGCCTCCAGCTGCTGGTGCGGAACAGTTGGCCCGCCGGTTTCCGTCCGGCGGGCGGCTCTCCCCGGTGGGGCGGTGGGAGGCGGCAAGAGCGGAGATTGTAGTCACCGGGTGGTGCGGGCGCGAACGATTTCCTCGGCCGAAAGTCCATCGGGTCCGGGACCTCCGTCCGGGCGTCATACCCAGGGGTGTCACACCTTGGGTGGGGCCACTAGGGGGTGGCATGGGCCGAGAGGAGGACGTGCGGCGCCTTGAGGTTCCGCCCCGAGGGCGATGTGGTTGGCGGGCCGAAAACGCACCATGGATACATGAGCACCGCAACCTTCACCCCGATCCAGGGCGGCCGCCCTAGCGGCGCCACCGCCGGCTCCGACTCCCCTCCCCGGCACTTCGTCGGCAATGCGCTGCGCGCGGCCAAGGTCTTCGCGGCGGCTGCGGTGAGCGTCGTCGTGCTGGGTGAATACGCCGAGGATGCGGGCGTCCTCCGCCGCTGACCTCCCGGTCCGGGTCGGTCCGGGTCGCCGCCTCTGTTCGTGCGCCTGCGCGGCGCCGCTGCGGGGGCTCCGCCCCCGAGCCCCCGCGCCTCAAACGCCGGCGGGGCTGAGAATGCCGCCGGCGGGGCTGGGATTGCCTTAGTCGCTGGTCAGTAGTTCGTCCGCGTCCATGATTCGGTATGCGTAGCCCTGTTCGGCCAGGAAGCGTTGGCGGTGGGCCGCGAAGTCCTGGTCGATCGTGTCGCGTGCGACGACCGAGTAGAACCGTGCCTCGTGGCCGTCCGCCTTCGGGCGCAGGACGCGGCCCAGGCGCTGCGCCTCCTCCTGGCGGGAGCCGAAGGTGCCCGACACCTGGATGGCGACCGTCGCCTCCGGCAGGTCGATGGAGAAGTTCGCGACCTTCGACACCACCAGCACGCTGATCTCGCCCTCGCGGAAGGCGTTGAACAGCTTCTCGCGCTGCGCGTTCGACGTCTCGCCCTTGATGACGGGCGCGTCCAGGTGCTCGCCGAGCTCGTCGAGCTGGTCGATGTACTGGCCGATCACCAGGGTCTGCTCGCCCTTGTGCTTGCGGACCAGCGCCTCCGTCACCTTCCGCTTCGTCGCGGTCGTCGCGCAGAAGCGGTACTTCTCCTCCGTCTCGGCGGTCGCGTACGCGAGTCGCTCCGACTCCGTCAGGTTGACCCGGACCTCGACGCAGTCCGCCGGGGCGATGTAGCCCTGCGCCTCGATCTCCTTCCACGGCGCGTCGAACCGCTTCGGCCCGATGAGCGAGAACACGTCCGACTCGCGCCCGTCCTCACGGACGAGGGTGGCCGTCAGGCCGAGCCGGCGGCGGGCCTGGAGGTCGGCGGTGAACTTGAAGACCGGCGCGGGCAGCAGGTGCACCTCGTCGTAGACGATCAGGCCCCAGTCCCGGGAGTCGAAGAGCTCCAGGTGCGGGTAGACGCCCTTCCGCTTGGTCGTGAGGACCTGGTACGTGGCGATGGTGACGGGTCGGATCTCCTTCCGCGTACCGGAGTACTCGCCGATCTCCTCCTCCGTCAGCGAGGTCCGCTTCACCAGCTCGTGCTTCCACTGGCGGGCCGAGACCGTGTTCGTCACGAGGATCAGGGTGGTCGCCTTGGCCATCGCCATGGCACCCGCGCCGACCAGCGTCTTTCCGGCGCCGCAGGGCAGTACGACCACGCCGGATCCGCCGTGCCAGAAGCCCTCGACGGCCTGCTGCTGGTACGGCCGCAGCGCCCAGCCGTTCTCGGCCAGGTCGATCGGGTGGGCCTCGCCGTCCACGTAACCGGCGAGGTCCTCGGCCGGCCAGCCCAGCTTGAGCAGCGTCTGCTTGATCTGCCCGCGCTCGGAGGGGTGCACGGCCACGGTGTCGGGGTCGAGGCGTGCGCCGACGAGCGGGGTGATCCGCTTGGACCGCAGGATCTCCTCCAGCACCGGCCGGTCGGTGCTGGTCAGAACCAGCCCGTGCACGGGGTGCTTGGAGAGGGTGAGGCGGCCGTAGCGGGCCATGGTCTCGGCGACGTCGACGAGCAGGGCGTGCGGGACGGGGTAGCGGGAGTACTCGACGAGCGCGTCGACGACCTGCTCGGCGTCGTGCCCGGCGGCCCGGGCGTTCCACAGGCCGAGCGGGGTGATCCGGTAGGTATGGATGTGCTCGGGAGCCCGCTCCAGCTCGGCGAAGGGCGCGATGGCGCGGCGCGCGGCTCCGGCGAGCTCGTGGTCGACCTCCAGGAGGAGGGTCTTGTCGCTCTGGACGATGAGAGGCCCGTTCACGCACGTCCCTTTCCGGCATGGGTGGTCCGCCCGGGCGCGGGCGGCCAAACCTCCAGTCTGCCGCATCGCCGGGCGGCCCGGGTGGTTCTGGGCCGCCGGGAACGTTTGGGGAGCCTTGACGGGACGGCGCGGGGGCGGTTTGGCTGGGCGGATGTCTGATCTTCGTATCGAGTCGGTTGCGGGCGACGAAGCCGCGCTTTGGGACTGGCGACACGTCCACAACCTGATCATCCCCACGGACCCGTTGACCCTGGATGACGTGCGGGAGCGGGCGGGGCGTCACCGGCTGGACGTGGCGTACCTCGGTGGTGAACTGGTCGGGTGCATGACGGTCCGGCCGCCCGATGACGAGGCGGCCGTGGCCACCGTGATCGCACGCGTGCTGCCGGGGTATCGGGGGCGGGGTTTCGGTACGCGGCTGTACGCGCACGGGCTCGCGCAGGCGCGGGAGCTCGGGGCGGCGCGGATTCAGACCGTGGTCCTGGAGTCCAACTCGGAGGGGCTGCGGTTCGCGCTCGCTCGGGGCTTCGTCGAGGTCGAGCGCTACCTGCTGCCCGGGGACACCGTGCCGTTCATCGACCTCGAACTAGGCTGAGCCCAGGCCGCGTACGAGCAGCATCAGGCCGCCGTGGAACTCCCGGTCCGGGGTGAGGGTCGGGGCGCCGCGCGCGGCCTCGGTCAGGTACGGGAACCGCTCGGGCGGGAGTTCGGCGATGGCGGCCGTGCCCGCGCCGGAGAGGGCGCCGAGGTGTTCCTGCTGGACCGCGCCGATCACGTAGGCGAGCAGGGCCCGTAGGGCGATGATCCGCTCCTCGGGCCCGATGCCGGCCTCGGTGAGCACCCCGAGCAGCGTCTCGCCCCAGCGCATCACGCTCGGGGAGCGGTGGCGGTGGGTGAGGGTCAGGGGGAGGACGGCCGGGTGGGCGGCGACCGCGCCGCGAAGCCGGCCGACGAGCTCGGTGACCCGGTCCTGCCACGAGTGGCCGACGGGGGGCGGGGTGGGGTCGACCGCGCTGAGGACCAGTTCCACGACGAGGGCTTCGAGCTCCTCGCGGTCCTGGACGTAGCGGTACAGGGCCATCGTGCTGATGCCGAGTTCGACGGCGACGGCGCGCATGGACAGCCCGGTGAGCCCGTCGCGGTCGATGACGGCGAGGGCCGCGGCGGCCAGTCGGGCCGGGGTGAGCGAGCGGGGGCGAGGCATGGTGGTTGACAGCGTACGACATACGCCTACGCTGGTAGGTGTACGGCATACGCCTACGTCGAAGCAGGGGGTCCCGTTCCGATGAAGCTCTCCGTGGGTTCCGCAGTCCCCACCCGCACGCGCACGCGCACGCTCACCGCTGTCTTGGACGGCGCACCCGTCGCCGTCCCGGACTCGGAATCCGGCCGGCTGGTGCACCTCCAGTTCCGCCGGTTCGCCGGCTGCCCCGTCTGCCACCTGCACCTGCGCTCCGTGGTGCGCCGGCACGCCGAGATCGAGGCGGCCGGGATCCGGGAGGTCGTCGTCTTCCATTCGAGTGCCGAGGAACTGCGCGCGCACGTGGCCGACTTCCCGTTCGCGGTCGTCGCGGACCCGGACAAGCGGCTGTACGTGGACTTCGGCGTCGAGTCGTCCTACCGGTCGCTGCTCAGCCCGCGCGCCTGGTGGCCCGTACTGCGCGCGCTCGCCCACACCACGGCCGAGATGCTGCGCGGGCGGGCGAAGGCGCCGTCGTTCTTCCCGGACGGCGGGCGCTACGGGCTGCCGGCGGACTTCCTGATCGGGCCGGACGGGACCGTCCTCGCCCGGTCGTACGGGGAGCACGTCGACGACCAGTGGCCGGTGGAAAAGCTGCTGACGCTGGCGGAGGAGGTGCGTAGGGTCCGGGCATGAGTGATGATCAGCAGCGTTTCGTGCCGGATGACTTCGAGGTTCCGACGGCTCTGGAAGGGGCCGGGTTCCGCATGGAGCCGCTGGGGCCGCAGCACAACGAACGGGACCTCGCAGCCTGGAGCGGGAGCATCGCGCACGTACGGGCGACGCCCGGGTTCGTGGGGCGGAACTGGCCGCCGCTGGAGGGCATGTCGGCCGAGGAGAACCTGGCCGACCTGGAGCGGCACGCGCGGGACTTCGCCGAGCGCCGGGGATTCACGTACAGCGTGCTCGAAGGGGCAGGGGCCGGGGATGGGGAGGTCATCGGTTGTCTGTACGTCTACCCCGCCAAGGAGCAGCCCGGGCGGGTGCACGTCAGCTCCTGGGTGCGGGAGGACCGGGCGCACCTCGACGCGCCGGTGTACGAGGCCGTCGGCCGCTGGCTCGCTGAGGTGTGGCCCTTCGCGGCCGAGCGGGTCGACTACGCGCCCAGGTGAGGCAACGGGCCCGCGGCGTACGGGGTTTCCGTGGGCAGCAGCGCACGGGCCGCGTCCGGATCGCCGGCTCGGATCAGGCCGTGGATCTCCCGGGCCAGCGGGGTGACGTCGCGGATGGAGACCGTCCAGTCGTCGGCGTACGCCCGCGAGAGCGGCCCCGACAGGCCGAGCTGGAGCGAGCGGTACGGGAGCGGGTTGAGGTGGAGGTCGCGCTCCGGGTCCCACTGGACCCGGGCCGACGTCGTGCGCACCGACTCCTGCCAGGCCGCACGGTCCGCGTGTACGGCGGGGGCGTAGTGGGACAGGCAGGCCTCGCGCAGCGCGCGGTCGAAGCCGGCGCGGGTGATCTCGATCGCCAGCACGGTCTCCTGGTCGGCCTTGGTGGCCCAGCCGCAGCGGTACATCATCCACAGGAACGAGGGCTTGATCCATGTCATGCGCTCGCGCTTCCAGGTGGGCGGGAACCGCCCGTCGCGTCCCGCGGGGACGCCGAGGGAGGGGGCGTAGGCCTGGTAGACGGTGATGGTGCTGTCGGTGTGGACGGCGCGGATCTGGTGGGTGGGTACGGCTTGCATGTCGATAAGGGTGCGGGGTGGTTGGGCGGGCCGCGAGCCGTTTTCCGTGCGCGTGCCGGTGCCGGTGCCGGTGCCGGTGCCGGGGCGGGTGAGGGTGCCGGTGCGGCGCCGTTGCTGGGGCTTCGCCCCAGACCCCACGCCTCAAACGCCGGCGGGGCTGGGGTGGCCCGGCCGGGCCGTGGCGGGCGTGGCCTACAGGTGTTCCTCCGCCAGTTCCGCCACGCCCGTGATGCGGTGTAGGGCGTACGTGCGGACCTCGTCCGCCGTGTGGTCGTAGCCCGTCACGAAGCCGCCCTCCACGCGGACCGGGGCGATGACCCGCTGGCTCGCCGCGCCCTCCGCGTTCACGTAGCCGATCCACACCGCCGAGCCCGTCAGGGCCGCCGCCTGGACCGTCGCGAGGGTCTCCGCCGGGCTCGTGCGCGGGAGTTCGCCGGGGACGACCGTTGCCGACGCGGGCTCCTTGCGGACCGCCGTCGCCGCCACGTCGCCCGCGCGGATCGCCCGTACGGCCGCGCCGAGCAGCGTCTCGTCCGGGACCGGTGGGCCGTCCGGGACCGGGGCGGGTGCCTGGCGGGCGGGGGTGCGGTGGGCGTCGGCTCGGGCCACCAGGACATCGCCGGTACGGGATTCCGCCGCCGGGGCGTAGCCCATCGCCCGCAGCCCGTCGAGGAGGGCGGTGGGGTCGGCCTGGGCGGCCAGCACGGTGGGGGCCAGCCGGCGCAGGCCCAGGGAGGCCGAGCGCTTGTCGGCCAGGATCTCGTTCAGCATGCCGTCGTCGTCGCAGCGCACGTACGAGGACGCGGCGCCGACGCGCAGGTGCCCGTGGCGCCGGGCGACGTCGTCGATCAGATAGGCGAGGGGCTGGGGGACCGGGGTAATGCTGTGCTCGGCGAGGAAGGCGTGCAGGTCGGTGGCGGTCCGCCCGGCGTCCAGGGCGCGGCGGACCGAGCCGGGCGTGAAGCGGTAGACGGTCGCCCCGCCCTTGGATTCCACGTCCGCGAGGACCGCGAGGACCTCGGCGAGCGGGCGGCGCAGGGGGCCCGGGGCCACCGCCGTCAGGTCGGCCTGGAGGAGGACGTGGTCCACCGGCTCGGGCAGGAGCGGGGCCAGCAGCGGCGCCGGATCGGCGTGTGCGAGGAGGGCGCGGCCCGGGCCGGACAGGGCGCCGCGGCCGGTGACGCCGAGGACCTCCGCCTCGGTCAGCGTCCACCGTGCGAGGCGGGCGCGCAGTTCGCTCGTACCGCGCACGGGACGCTCCCACGCGAGCCGGGCGAGGATCGCGTCCGGGTCGGCGGCGGCGCCCTCGGGGAGGTCGGCGAGGAGTTCGAGGACCCGCCGGCGCACCTCGGGGGCGGCGGAGCGGTCGAGTTCGGGGCCCAGCACCGAGAGGGTGCGGCCCTTGGCGTCCTGCTCGCCGACCAGACCGGGCGTGCGGGTGGCCGGCAGCCAGGCCGCCGCGAGGGCCGACCAGCGCTCGGCGGGTGGCAGTTCGCGCCAGTCGTCGAAGGCGGGGGTGGGGGCGTAGCGCTCGTCGGCCTCACCGTCACTGGCCAACAGGCCTGCGGCATAGGCAAGTTCGACCCAGAAAGCCGCCTGTGGCTCGGCCGCGTCGAGGGTGACCGCGGTCCGCTTGAGGTCCCGTACGGAGAGCCCGCCCGCGCGCAGCACCGGCGGACCGGCGTGCTCCCAGGACTTGACCAGTTCCTCGACGGTGGACAGCGCGGCCAGCGCCTGCCCGGCCGCGTTCGCGTCCACAAGCTGTGGACGGTGCTCGCGGTGCGCCGGAACCGCCGGGGCCACCGGCTCCACGGAGCGGTGCGCGAGCCCGCCGCGCAGGTGCAGCGCCACCTCGCGGGGCAGCACCACCGTCCGCGCCGACGCGGGCAACAGCAGCCCCCGGTCGCGCAGCCAGCGAACCGGCGTCGTCGGGTTCGGCGTCACCTCCCCGTACGGCGGTCCCCACACCAGCCGGCCCAGTACCTGGTGCGCCTCCGCCGGGGCCTCGTCCAGCAGCGCCGACATGCGCCGCTCGTCGGTGAACAGGGCGGTCAGCGCGCTCACCGCCGACACCGGATCGTGCGTCGCGGGCAGCCCGGCGGCCGCCACGATCTCCTGGATGCGGGTCGGCGACATCCCGGCCGTGGCCTCGGCGACGGTCGGCCCGAGGCCCGTGGGGGAGGGCCGCTGTGCGGAGGGCGCGAGCAGTTCGCGGGCGGTGCGCACCAGCCGCAGCCGGTCCTCGTCGCCCCACACCAGGGCCTGGTCGCGCAGGGTGCCCACGGCGCGGGGGAGCGCGCCGCGCGCCGCCTCGTCCTCGCCGCCGGTCAGCAGCCCCTCCAGTACCGCGTACGGGCACGGCTCGGGGGCCACCGCGAGCGCCTCGGCGACCTGTAGGGCGAAACGGTCGAGGCGGTCCAGGGCCCGCACCACCGAGGCCCGGGTCCCGGCCCGGGTCGCCAGCTGCGTCACGTCGCCGGGCACCGGGTTGAGCAGGTCCGGGCGGGCGTGCAGCAGCGCGGCGAGCGCCGCGTCGTCGCGGGCGCGGAGCGCCTCGGCGAGGGAGCGCGGCGCGCCGCTCCCGCCGGATGCCCCCGCAGTGCTTGCCTCGGGCACAGTCGCCTCCTGGTCGCCTCGGCCGGTCGGTCGGCCAGTGCGTCGGCCGGTCCCCATCCGGTCAACGGTATCCGCTGCGCCCACGGCCGCTCCACGGGCGCACGCGCTACCTTTCGGGCAGCGGGTTTGGGAGGAGCCGGGGCATGGGGATCGAAAGCGACCATCTGGTCTACGAATATCTGAGCCGCGTCGGGGACTTGGCGCAGCGGCGGCAGCTGTCCTCCGGTGACCGGATGAGGCTGGTGGCCGGCCTGCGGGACGAGATCGACCGTCGGCGCGCCAAGTACGACCCGGAGACCCCGGCGGCCGTACGCCGCATCCTGGAGCGCATCGGCACGCCGGAGGAGGTCCTGGACACCTTGGGCAGCCTGGGCAGCATGGGCACGCTGTCCGGGTCCGGGGCTGGGGCTGGGTCTGGGTCTGGGTCTGGGTCCGGGGCTGGGTTCGGTTCCGGTTCCGGGGTTGGGCCTGGGTCCGGTTCCGCGTCCGCCTCCGCCCCTGGGGTGTCGGTGCCCACGCAGCGCGCTCCCGGCCGCCTCGGCCGCAAGCGCGTGCCCCCTCCCCGCCCGGCGGCCGAGCCCGAGAACGTGCCGCCGCACCTGGCCGGCCTCGACGAACTCGGCCCCTCCGGCGGAGCCGAGCCCGACTGGTGGCGGGTGGCGCCGGGCGCGTACGGCGCCGGGCCGCAGGTCGACGGGTTCGCGGGCGGCATCGAGATCCCGGACCTGTTCAAGGAGGGGGCGGAGGAGGACGCGGACGCCGCCGAGCCGAAGTCCCCGCCGGCGCCGGGTGCGGGGGAGGGGCGCGCGCGGAGCCTCGTACGGTTCGTACGCGATCGACGGCGAGCCAAGCGGGAGGCGGCGGCCGCGGCCGCCGCACCGGAGCCGGAGGCTCCCGCGGCCACCGGCCGCCCCCGCCCGAACGCCTTCCTCCTGCTGGCCGCGGCCGTCCTCCTCGCCGGCGTGGTCAGCGGCTACTGGCTGCTCCTGGTCGTCGGCTGGCTTCTGCCGTACGCCTCGCGGGCACTGGGCCCCGCCGAACGCAAATGGACCGTCTTCGGCCCCCCGGGCGTGGTGCTCACGGGGGCGGTGGTTTGGGTGTGGGGCCGCATGAACGGCCGCTGGGGCGAGGCCCTGGCGGACGATCAGCTGAGCGCCGCCCTGCAAGGCATGTGGCCCTGGCTCCTACGAGGCGCGGGCATCGCCTCGGCGGCGTACCTGGTGTGGCGGGCCCGTCAGCGGTGACGGCGGGTGGGCCTGTACGGCGGGGGCTTCGGGTGGCGGGGTCTGGGCCGGGCGGAATCGGAGTGGACTCGGGGGTTTCCCGTCAGTCTCATCGTCCTTCCGTGTCGGGCCGGCCTGTCAAGGGCGCTCCTCCTTCGTCGTCGCGTCGCTGCGCGACGGCCTGCGGCCGCCCTTGACAGGCCGTCCCGCCACGGAAAACCGAAGACCGCCGGGAACCCCCAAAGGAACGGGCCGGTCCGAGGGGAATGGACGGGGCGGTCGGGGATGTCCGGGCCCCGCTGCGGCTGGGGGCAGGCCCGAGCCCGGGCCCTCGCAGGTCGCTTCCCGAGCCGGGCAGGCGGCCAACCTTCCCCAAACACCGACCACAGGCCCGTCGGGGGAGGGTGGGCGCGTCAGATCGCTACGCGCTTCTCGATGACGGCGTCCGCCGGTCGTCTGGGGCTGGGCAGGGGCCGCCACAGATCGCTACGCGCTTTTCGGCGTGGGCGACTGACCCCCGTCTGAGGTCCGAAGGATCCGGTTTCGGCGGTGGAGTTCCAGGGTCGTGACGGTCGCCAGGCCGAGGGTGATGTGCATCAGGGACAGGGCGGCGACGGTGCCGCCGTCCGCGTCGGACGAGAGCGGGCCTGCGACCGACAGCAGGGCCAGGCCGCCGCCCACGTACTGCGCGATCCGCAGGAACACCGGCTTCCACAGTGCCAGCAGGAGCGCGGCGCCCGTTCCGATGAGGAGCGGGACGAGTGAGGCGCCGATGACGTCGCCGACCGTGATCGCGTGCTCGTCGGTGCCGTTGACGACCGTGAGCGAGGCATCGGCCAGCTTGGCGACGGCGAAAACGATCAGATTGACGACGACCGCGCCGACCGCGCCGGTGATCAGTGCCTTCCACCAGATGAGGCCGGCGCGGTGGACCGGGGATGCGTCGGACACGGTGGGGCCTGGGTTGTGAACGGTGGTGCTCGACATGGGACTTCCTCCGTTGTGTGAACTGCCGGCGTCCGGCGGTACACGAGGAAGCCTCCGACCTGAAGCGCACTTGAGGTCAACACCCCGGCCCCGCCCCGCCCCCGAGGGGGGCGGGTGGGCGAGCACCGACCCGCTCAGGAGGCCGGGGCGGTCTTCTGTTCCTTCTCGACCGGGTCGGCGTCGGCTGCCTTGACCAGGTCCAGGAAGGCGGGGGCCTTGGCGAGTTCCAGGATCTGGTCGTTGGTGACCGGTGCCGAGGTGTTGGACTCGTCATGCGGGCTGATGGACAGGGAGACGTCGCTCCTGCCGTAATGGAAGGAGAGGCGGGTCTCGGTGACGTTTCCGTTGTTGATGGGCGCGGTGCCCGCATGTGCCTGGATGCCGCCGGGCAGCACGGTCTTCTTGCAGACCTGGCCCTTCACCTCCAGGCAGGGCTTGGGGTTGGTGCCCGGACCCGACGGGCGTACCGAGAACATGATGGTGAACGTCTTGCCGTCCTTCGTGCCGTGGTACATGCGGACGTTGAGGTCCGTTCGCTGCACGGTGCCGACCGTCGGCGGCAGCAGGCTCTGGAGTACGGGCACGGCCCGGTTCTGGAAGTCCTCCTGCTTGGCCCGCTCGGCCGGCGGCAGGTGGGCCATCGAGGTTTCGCCCGGGGACGGCGTGATGTGTACCGGCGGCTGCGGCGTGGTGCTCGGGCTCGACGGCGGGGCGGCCACGTTGATCACGCCCGACGACTTCTGCTTGTCGTTGTCGACCGGCAGCGCCACGGCTCCGGCCACGCCGAGCGCGGCGACGGCCAGCGCCCCGCCGCCGATCGCGAAGCGGACGCGTGCCTTGCGGCGCCGCCCCTGGGCGCGGGCCGCGCCGACGAGGTCCGGCAGCGGCGGCAGGTCGGCGGTCGTGCGGTCCATCGCGTCGCGGACCAGCACGACGGCCGTGTCGTCGGGGACCGCGTAGAGGTCTTCGTTGGTACCCATGGCGTCTCCTCAGTTCTCGGTGGCGTAGATGTGGGCCTCGCCGAGCTGCACGCGCAGCCTCGACAGGGCGCGCGAGCACTGGCTCTTGACCGTTCCCTCGCTGCACCGCAGCAGTTCGGCGACCGTGCCGACGCTGAGGTCGTCCCAGTAGCGCAGGACGACCATGGCGCGGGCCCGCGGCGGCAGTTCGGCCAGTGCGGCGAGCAGGGTGACGCGCAGCTCGGCGTACTCGGGCAGCGGTGGCGTGTCGACGTGCCTGTGGGCCAGGAGGTCCCGCAGCCGCCGGCGTCGTTCGGCGAGGAAGGTGCGGGTCAGTACGGTCCTGGCGTAGGCGTCGGGACTCTCGGCGGCGGACACCTTCCGCCAGTGCTGGAACAGCTTCGCGAGCGTCGTCTGGGTCAGATCGCGTGCGCTGTCGGCGTTTCCGCACAGCAGGTACGCGGTCCGGTACAGCTTGCGCTGACTGGCCCGGGCAAAGGCCTCGAAGTCGTGCTCGGTGCCTGGTGGCATCCGCCCTCCCCTTCACGTCGTGTCTCTCACCCCTGTCCTGAGCACTGCCGCACGGAAAAGGTTGAGAACGAGTTTGAAGGTTTGTGGATGTGCCGTTCCCCCGCCGTAGGTCCGGTGTCCGCCTGCCTCGGCACAATGGACGGTATGAACCTCACAGTCGGCTTCGACCTCGACATGACCCTCATCGACTCGCGCCCGGGAATCAAGGCCGCCTACCAGGCGCTTTCGGTCGAGACGGGTACGTTCATCGACGCCGACGAGGCCGTCACGCGGCTCGGTCCGCCGCTCGACGAGGAGCTCGCCTACTGGTTCCCGGAGGCCGAGATCCCGGCCATGGCGGACCGCTACCGTGAGATCTACCCCACGTACGCGATCGAGCCGACCCCGGCGATGCCGGGCGCCCGCGAGGCGATCGAGGCCGTGCAGGCCCTCGGCGGCCGCGCGATCGTGGTCACCGCCAAGCATGAGCCGAACGCCCGCCTGCACCTGGCGCACCTCGGCATCGAGCCGGACGCGGTCATCGGTTGGCTGTGGGCGGAGGCCAAGGCGGGTGCGCTGCGCGAGTACGGGGCGCAGGTCTACGTCGGCGACCACGTGGGCGACGTGCGCGGTGCCCGTACGGCCGGCGCGTTGTCGGTGGCGGTGCCGACCGGGCCGTGCCCGGAGCCGGAACTGCGTGCGGCGGGCGCCGACGTGGTGCTGCCGGACCTCACGGCGCTGCCGCAGTGGCTGGCGGCGTACGTGGCCGCGCAGCCCGTGTGACCCTCGGCTCAGGCCGCCTGTGAGGCGCGGGCGGCCCTGCGCTGGGCCGCCGCGGAGCGCAGTACGCCCGCTGCCGAGATCGCGAAGCCGACGCCCATGAGCATGCACACGGCCCACGCGTACGACGGGAACGGGTCGATGTCGAGGAACAGTGGGGCCATCGTCACCAGCGTGGCGACGGCACCGGCGATGAAGACGATGCCGCCGGCCTTGACCAGTGCGTCGCCGGGCCTGGCTTCGTCGCCGCGAGAAGTGTCAGTCACCGCACCAGGCTACTTCGCCCGAGGGGCCACCCCAAGCGACGGCCTTCCGGGGGCTCGTGGCCCTCATGGTCGAGATCCGGGCAGAGGGCCTTCGGCCATGCTTGACGGGGTGGTTGTGAGGGGAGACTCTTCACAGCGAGAGCAGGCAGTCACGGCCCTGGGACATGGATACCCTGACCTGCTGAGACATGTTGGTTCGGTTTCGGGTATGTGAGACGGGGTGCGTGCTTTGCCCACCGGCAAGGTCAAGTGGTTCAACAGTGAGAAGGGCTTCGGCTTCCTCTCCCGCGACGACGGCGGTGACGTCTTCGTCCACTCGTCGGTGCTCCCCGCAGGGGTCGAGGCCCTCAAGCCCGGTCAGCGCGTCGAGTTCGGCGTGGTCGCCGGACAGCGCGGTGACCAGGCACTTTCTGTGACGGTGCTGGATCCGGCGCCGTCCGTCGCGGCCGCGCAGCGGCGCAAGCCCGACGAGCTCGCCTCGATCGTCCAGGACCTCACGACGCTCCTGGAGAACATCACGCCGATGCTGGAGCGGGGCCGCTACCCCGACCGGACGCACGGCACGAAGATCGCCGGACTGCTGCGCGCGGTGGCGGACCAGCTCGACGTCTGATCCGTACGCACGTACGCACAGCTGTGCCCCGCCGCTCGAAAGAGCGGCGGGGCACAACTGTTTTCGGACCTACGGGAAGTCGAGCGCGCCGGCCGCGATGGCCGGTACCAGACCCTCGGCGGCCGCCCGGGTCAGCAGCCCGCGCACCGCCGCGTAGCCGTCCTCGCCGAGTCCGGCCGTGAACTCGTTGACGTACAGGCCGATGTGCTGGTCGGCGACGGCCGGGTCCAGCTCCTGGGCGTGGGCGCGTACGTACGGGCGGGAGGCCTCCGGGTCGTCCCAGGCCATCAGGACCGACGTACGGGCCGACTCGGCCAGCAGGTGCAGGGTCTCGGCGCCCAGCGAACGCTTGGCGATGATCGCGCCGAGCGGGATCGGCAGGCCGGTCGTGGACTCCCAGTGCTCGCCCATGTCGGCCAGGCAGTGCAGCCCGTAGTCCTGATAGGTGAACCGGGCCTCGTGGATGACCAGTCCGGCGTCCACCCGGCCGTCGCGCACCGCCGGCATGATCTCGTTGAACGGCAGCACGACCACCTTGCCGACCCCCTCGGGCAGCACGTCCGCCGCCCACAGCCGGAACAGCAGGTAGGCGGTGGAGCGTTCGCTGGGCACGGCGACCGTCTTGCCGGTGAGGTCGACGCCCGGCTCACGGGTGAGCACCAAGGGGCCGCAGCCGCGCCCCAGGGCCCCGCCGCAGGGGAGCAGCGCGTACTCCTCCAGCACCCACGGAAGGACGGCGTACGAGACCTTCAGCACGTCGAGTTCGCCGCGCTCGGCCATGCCGTTGGTGATGTCGATGTCGGCGAAGGTGACGTCGAGGGCGGGCGCCCCCGGGACGCGGCCGTGCGCCCAGGCGTCGAAGACGAAGGTGTCGTTGGGGCAGGGCGAGTAGGCGATCTTCAGCGGGCCGTCAGCGGTGCTGCTCATGGCGTTCTCCCCAGTTCGCGAGTACGGGGCCCAGTGCGCGGAAGCCTCCCGCGAGCGTGTTGAGCGCGTCCCCGATCCGCCAGGCGGCGCGGTCACGCGGGCCCACGGCGTTGGACACGGCGCGGATCTCCAGTACGGGCAACCCGTGCGCGGCGGCCGCCTCCGCGACCCCGAAGCCCTCCATGGCCTCCGCCCCGGCCAGCGGGTGCCGGACGGCGAGCGCGGCGGCCCGGTCGGCGGTGCCGGTGACGGTGGAGACGGTCAGTACGGGCGCGAGCAGCGCGCCGGTCGCCTCGGCGGCGCGGGCGGCCAGTTCGGCGGGCGGCAGGTGCACGCTGTGCCCGAAGCCGAGGGCGGTGACGTCGAGGAAGCCCTCGGCGGTCTCGGCCCCCAGGTCGGCGGCGACGATCGCGTCGGCGACCACGAGCGAGCCGACCGGGGCGGCGGGCGCGAACCCACCGCCGATGCCGGCCGAGATCACGAGGGCGTAGTCGGCGAGGGCCAGGGCGGTGGCGGTACCGGCGGCGGCCGCCGCCGGCCCGACGCCCCCGACGAGCACGTCGAGGGCGATGCCGGGGAGGTCCCGCCGGGTCGTGCGGTAGCCACCGGGAAGGGTGCGCGGCTCGGGGCCGGGGGTGTCCGGATGAGGGGTCAGACCGGCAACGACGGAGTCTGCCTCCGCCGCCACCGCGGTCACGACGAGCGCGCGCACCGGTGGCCGCCGGTTACTTGAGTTCGAGGTTGAAGGACCAGACGGCCAGCGGCTTGCCGTCCTCGGCGATCTGCAGGATGGCGAGCTTCTTCGAGGCCGGGGCCTCGCCCTGGCCGCCGGTCGCGAAGACGTCCGCGCCGGGGAAGCTGCGGTAGGTGTTCGACGACGGCTCGGTGATCGGCTGGCCGTCGAGGATCGCCGACCAGCGCTTGCCGTCCTCGACGACATCCGGCTCGACGCCGAGGCGCAGGGTGTCCCCGCGGCCGTACTGGATGGTCTTGGCGTCCTTGATGTCGGTGACGCACTCCTGGACCTTGTCCATGGAGAGCGGCTCCTTGTCCGAGTGGCAGGCGGCTTCGGCGGACACCGACGAGGTGCCGACCGTCACGGTCGCCAGCGGTGTCGGCTTGTCGCAGGCGGAGAGGAGGAGGAGGCCGGCGGACACGGCTCCGAGGGCCGCGACGCTGCGGCGGGCCCTACCCGAGAAAAGCGGTGCGGTCATGAGCCGAAGGCTATCGGGCCGGTTGGCTGCGCCGCTGCACGGGGTCCCCGGGGCCGCGGTGTGGCGCGGCCCGGCTGCGGCGCGGTTGCCGGGGCTCCGCCCCGTGCCCCGCTCCGTGGCGGACGGGCGCGGCGCCGCTGCCGGGGGCGCTGCCCCCGGAACCCCCGCGCCTCAAACGCCGGCGGGGCTGGATTTTGGCCGGTGCCGACTTGCAAGTGCGCGCAGCGCAATTTTGAGCCGGGCGCGGCTGGATTTCCCGGAGGGCAATTCCAGCCTCGCCGGCGTTTGAGGCGCGGGGTCTGGGGCGGAGCCCCAGCAGCGGTGGGCTGGGCGAACACGTCCAGCCGCGGCGCAGCCTAGACGTACCGCTCCAGGATGGACGACTCCGCCAGGCGGGAGAGGCCCTCGCGGACGCTGCGGGCACGGGCTTCGCCCACCCCGTCCACCGTCTGCAGGTCGTCCACGCTGGCAGCGAGAAGCTTCTGCAGCCCGCCGAAGTGCTCCACCAGCCGCTCGATGATGGCCCCCGGCAGCCGGGGGATCTTCGCCAGCAGCCGGTAGCCCCGCGGGGACACCGCCGAGTCCAGCGTCTCAGGCGAGCCGGTGTACCCCAGCGCCCGCGCCACGATCGGCAGTTCCAGCAGCTCCGCGTGCGTCAGCGCGTCCAGCTCGGCCAGCGCCTCGTCCACCGTGCGGGAACGCTTCGCCGTCGGCTCCGGCACGTAGTCCCGGATGACGAGCTCACGCTCCTGCTCGATGCCGACCGTCAGCTCGTCCAGCTGGAGCGACAGCAGTCGCCCGTCCGTGCCCAGTTCGACCACGTACTCGGCGATCTCGGTCGCGATCCGGCGGACCATTTCCAGTCGCTGCGCGACCGCCGTCACGTCGCGGACGGTGACCAGGTCCTCGATCTCCAGCGCCGACAGCGTGCCCGCGACCTCGTCGAGCCGCAGCTTGTACCGCTCCAGCGTGGCCAGCGCCTGGTTCGCCCGCGACAGGATCGCCCCGGACTCCTCCAGGACCCGCCGCTCACCGTCCACGTACAGGGCGATCAGCCGCATCGACTGCGACACCGACACCACCGGGAAACCGCACTGCTTGGAGACGCGGTCCGCGGTCCGGTGACGGGTGCCCGTCTCCTCCGTGGGGATCGACGCGTCCGGCACCAGCTGTACGCCGGCCCGCAGGATCTTGGTGATGTCCTTGTCGAGGATGAGCGCGCCGTCGAGCTTGCACAGCTCGCGCAGCCGGGTCGCCGTGAACTCCACGTCCAGCACGAAGCCGCCGGTGCACATCGCGTCGACGGTCTTGTCCATGCCGAGGACGATCAGCCCGCCGGTGTTGCCGCGGACGATCCGTTCCAGGCCGTCACGCAGCGGCTGACCAGGTGCGACCGCGCTCAGCGAGGCACGCATCATGGCCTCCTGCTTGGAGCTCGCGCCCGACTTGCCGGATGCTGCTGCCCCGTCCTTGGCTGCCACTGCACTCCTCCGGTCGCGGGTTGCGCCGCCTGCGTACGGCCGGGCGGACCATCCAGAAGTCTACCGGCGCGCGCTGTGGGCCTGCCGTGGCTTGGCCAGGTACGACCCGGGAGCACCCCGGACGGACCCCCTGACCAGGGGCTTGGCCCGTCAGCCGGAGATCGTCGGCGGCTTCGGCCGTAGGCGGCCGTCAGTCGTCGGCGGCCGTCGGCGGCCGTCAGCCCTCGGCGGCCGTCAGCCCTCGGCGGTCTTCAGCCCTCGGCCCGCTCCTTGGCAGGCGTACGGGACCGCCCGCGCGGCAGGACGCGTAGCGCATCGCCCATGTCGGCCACCTCGATGACCTTCATCCCGGCCGGCACCTTCCCCGGATCGGCCGGCACCAGCGCGTGCGTGAACCCGAGCCGGTGCGCCTCCGCGAGCCGCCGCTGTACGCCGGTCACGCGCCGCACCTCGCCCGCCAGCCCGACCTCTCCGATGGCCACCAGGTTCTTCGGGAGCGGGACGTCACTGGCGGCGGAGGCCAGGGCGAGCGCGATCGCCAGGTCGGCGGCCGGCTCCGTGAGCTTCACGCCGCCGACGGTCGCGCTGTAGATGTCGCGCTTGCCGAGCGCGGTGATCCGGCCGCGCTGCTCCAGCACCGCCAGCATCATCGAGACGCGCGAGGTCTCCAGACCGGAGGTGGTGCGCCGGGGGGAGGGGATCTGCGAGTCCACCGTGAGCGCCTGCACCTCGGCGACCAGCGGGCGCTTGCCCTCCAGGGTGACGGTCAGGCAGGTGCCGGGCACGGCCTCGGCGCGGCGGGTCAGGAACAGCCCGCTCGGGTCGGCCAGCCCGGTGATCCCCTCGTCGTGCAGCTCGAAGCAGCCGACCTCGTCGGTGGCGCCGTAGCGGTTCTTGACCCCGCGCACGAGCCGGAGCCGGGCGTGCCGGTCGCCCTCGAAGCTCAGCACCACGTCGACCAGGTGCTCCAGCAGCCGGGGGCCGGCGATGGCCCCCTCCTTGGTCACGTGGCCCACGAGGAGGGTGGACATGCCGCGTTCCTTGGAGGCCCGGATCAGTGCGCCGGCCACCTCGCGGACCTGGGCCATGCCGCCGGGCGCGCCGTCGATCTCGGGGGACGCGACGGTCTGTACGGAGTCCAGGATGAGAAGGGACGGCTTCACCGCGTCCAGGTGCCCGAGCACGGCGGACAGGTCGGTCTCGGCGGCCAGGTAGAGGTGGTCGCTCAGCGCGTTGATCCGGTCGGCGCGCAGCCGCACCTGGCTCGCGGACTCCTCGCCCGTGACGTACAGCGTGCGGTGCTCGTCGCTGGCCGCCTTCGCCGCGACGTCCAGGAGCAGCGTCGACTTGCCGACGCCGGGCTCCCCGGCGAGCAGCACGACGGCGCCGGGCACGAGCCCGCCGCCGAGGACGCGATCCAGCTCGTCCACGCCGGTGCTGCGCGCGGTCGCCGTCCGCCCGTCCACCTGCCCGATCGGCACGGCGGCCGTCGACACCCGCCCGGCGGCGGTGGTCCGTACGGCGGGCGCGCCCATCTCCTCGACGGTCCCCCACGCCTGGCACTCGGGGCACCGCCCGAGCCATTTCGCGGTCGTCCAGCCGCAGTCGGTGCAGCGGTAGGACGGCCGGTCCTTGGCGGATGAACGAGCAGTGCGGGCAGCCATGCGCCCCACCGTAGCCGCCCCCACCGACAGCGAAGCTGCGCGCGAGGGCCCGAAGCCGTCAGGGCCGCCGTCAGTGCGGTACCGATCTGTTCACCCGTAAGGGCTAAATGTGCTGAAGGCTTCCGGGGCGCCACCGGCGCGCCGCCTACGGTCGCCAGGTGAACAGCAGCAGCCAGGCACACCCCTCACCGCGCACCGGCGCACACCGGGCGCACGGGCGCGCCCCCATCGAAGGGGAGCAGCCGCCGCCCTTCCGGCACGAGCCCTACCTGGACGGCCTGTTCACGTACTGCCTCTCCGTGCTGTGCGACCACGACACCGCCACCGACGTGCTCGGCGACGTCCTCGCCGTGGCCGAGCGGCACCCAGGCCGATGTCCCGACGAGGGGGATCGGCGGGCCTGGCTGTACGCCCTCGCCCGCTGGGGCTGCCTGCGCCGGCTCGCGCACCAGCGGCGCGCGAGGCAGGGCGCACATTCCACCCGGCGTGCGCCGGAGCACACCGATCACGGCCGTGCGCCGGGTGGTGAACGCGGCGCAACCACCGCGCCCGCCGCCCACCGCCCGCTTGACGTGAGCGCCTACCGCCGTACCGAGCTGGCCCGGCTCGCCTGGCCCGAGGCGGCCGGGACCACGCCCGAACAGCGAGAGGCCCTCGAACTCGCCGTCCGCCACCGCCTCGGCGTCACCGAACTCGCCGCCGTCCTCGGCACACCCCCCGCGGCCGCCCGCGAGCTGCTGACCGGCGCCGCCTGCGAGGTGGAACGCACCCGCGCCGCCCTCGCCGTCGTCGAGACCGGCAGCTGCCCGGCCGTCTCCCGCCTCACCGGCGACGACGGCAGCGGGGGCGAGTGCGGCGGCGTGCTCCTCTCCAGCAGCCTGCGCGCCGAGCTCGTACGCCACGTGGACGACTGCCCGCGCTGCCGCCGCGTCGCCGAACGCGTGGGCGCCGCCGCCCCCTGGCCCGGCTCCGGCGGCATCGACCCGGTCGGGCTCCCGCTCATCCCGGCGCCCCGCACCGCCGTCCACGCCGCGATGCTCCGCGCCGGCCGCGCCGGCCGGGGCCGCGGCCCGGGCCCGCGCTTCGACCGCACCGGCTTCCCGATGGACCCCAAGGACCGCGCGGCCCGCCGCGACCGGTTCCGCGCCCGCGCCGTGACCACCACCGTGGTCGCCACCGTCGTCGCGGCCCCGGTCCTCGCGCTGTGGGCGGCCTACCGCGGCGCGCCCAGTACGGGAGAGCCCGTCGGCGGCGCCGCCGCGCGGATCTCCGCGAGCGAGTCGGAGCTCCCGACGGCGCGCACCGACGGCCGCCCGCTGACCGCGTACGAGAACACGGGGAACACCGCCACCACCACCGGCAGCCCCGGGTTCGCCCCGGACAGCGCGGACCCCGACGTCTCCGTCGAGGTGATCAGCACCGGCGCCCCCGCCGCGGACCGGGCCGGCGCCCCCGGCCGGCTCACCGTGGCAGCGTCCTCGCACGGCACCACGACCCTGCTCACCCTCACCGCCTCCGGCGGCGCCCCGGTGGATTGGCGGCTCTGGTCCGACGCGCCCTGGCTGCGCGCGAGCCGGACGGCGGGCACCCTGGCCCCCGGAGAATCGGTCACCCTGACCATCGCCGTGGACCCGGAGGCCCAGCCCGTGGGCGCGTGGACGGCCCGGGTGGGCGTGGACCCGGGCGGCACCGTGGTCTCCATCCAGGGCCGGGGCCGCCCGGCGCCACAGCCGACGCCGACCCCGACGCCCACGCCGTCCCAGACCCCGCAGCCGACGCCCACACCCACGCCGACCCCTACGCCGACTCCCACTCCCACGCCGTCCGAGACCCCGCCGGGGTCCCCGACGCCCACGCCCACCGCGACCGCGACGGTCCCAGGCGGAACGGTTTCCCCCGACCCGGGACCGGAGCCGTCGCCGTGACCGGGCCGGGCTGGATCGGGCCGGGCTAGACCGGGTCGGCCGGGTGCGGAGCCATCGGCAGCAGCGAGGACAGCCGCGCCTCGCACAGCACCACGAGAGCCTCGTAGCCCTCCTTGCCCATCAGCTCCGTCAGCTCCGCCTTGTACGACTCGTACACCGGCTTGCCGGCGCCGTGCGCGGACGTGGCCGACGTGCACCACCAGTGCAGGTCGTGGCCGCCCGGGCCCCAGCCGCGGCGGTCGTACTCGCCGATCGACACCTGGAGCACGCGCGTGTCGTCGGGCCGGTCGATCCAGTCGTACGTACGGCGGATCGGCAGCTGCCAGCACACGTCCGGCTTGGTCTCCAGCGGCTCCTTGCCCTCCCGCACGGCGAGGATGTGCAGCGAGCAGCCGGCCCCGGCCGCGAAACCGGGCCGGTTCAGGAAGATGCAGGCGCCGTCCCAGCGGCGGGTCTGCTTCTCCCCGTCGTCGTCGAACTGCGTCCAGCCGGTCTCGCTGCCGACGTCGTGGAACTGCCACAGCTCCGGCGTCAGCCGTGCCACGTGCGTGGCGACGCGCTTCTCGTCGTCCTCGTCGGAGAAGTGCGCCCCGAGCGTGCAGCAGCCGTCGTCCGCCCGGCCCGCCTGGATGCCCTGACAGCCACTGCCGAAGATGCAGGTCCAGCGGGAGGTCAGCCAGGTCAGGTCGCAGCGGAAGACCTGCTCCTCGTCGGCCGGGTCGGGGAACTCCACCCAGGCCCGGGGGAAGTCCAGGCCCTTCTCGTCGGCGACGACGGCGTTCTCGTCCTTGGGGCTGCTCATGGCCTTGCCCTTGCTGTTGCTCTTGCCCTTGCCCGTGTCCTTGCCCGTGTCCTTCTTCGACCGGGTCTTGCTGGCCTTCTTCGTATTTGGCACAAACACAAGCGTCTCAGATCAACCGAGTGATCCCGTTGTCAGACCTGTGTCTGGGGTCGGGATCTCCCACCGTGGGTGGCTGGCGTGGGCGTGGAGGTGGAATCCGGCCCCCAACGCTGCTCCTCGTGGCCGGTGTCGGCTGGTGGGGGATGTACTGATCGTTGTCACGTCCTGGTGCCGGTGGGCTGCGCGGGGCAGCCGTCTCCGGTCCGTGTGAGCGTGTCCCTCCGGACGCTTTCCCGCCGGTCCTTGCGGACTGGTGGGGGAGGGTGCCCTGCGTCGCCTGGGCGCGGGGCGTGCTGCCTGTTGCCGGGTGGGCCCGGTCTTGGACCGGTCCTGCCGGCTGGTATTGGGCGTGGTCGGCGTGATGACTGCCGTCGCTTCGAGTGTGTCCACGACCGTGCGGATGGTCATGGCGCCTGTGGTGCGGTCGGTGACGGTCTTGGTCTGGTGGGTGAGTCCGCGGGACGCGATGCGCTGCCAGGCGCCCTGGTCGCGGTCGCCCTGCCAGCCGCAGTCGGCATTCGGGCAGATGGCCCATTTCCAGCCGGGTGTGGTGGGCCTGTCGGGTGCTTTGCGGTGCCGCAGCGGGGTCAGGCATCGCGGGCAGTGCCTGGAGGTGCTGCGCGCCGGGACGGTGACGACGGCGGTGCCCGTCTCGGCGGCCAGGTGTCTCATGTGGTCGACGATCTGCCCGCGCACCTGCTGGGAGAGGCGCGTGTTGACCGTGCGGCCCATGCCGCGGGCTTCCATGCTGCGGAGGTCTTCGACGTAGATGACACCCGCCCCGGCGGCGATGGCCTGGTCGACTGCCCATCGGGCGGCGGCCCAGGCCAATGCGTCGTTCAGGTGCGACCGGCGCGCGGACACGCATGCGATCTCATCGCTCAAGGCGGCGTGCCTGGTGGCCAGAGGGTGGTGCTCGTCTCCGGCAATGAGTCGCTGGTAGTGGTCGGCCTTGGCGTGCAGATGCTCCGACAAGCGGCGCAAGCGGTGCTGCTTGGCGAGTACTCCTGTGGCGCGGAACATGCCCCCAGACCCGAGGGCGGTGATCCGTTCGTCGTCGTGGAGCAGGGCGGCTCCTGCGCTGAGCAGGGTGTTCAGGCCCCAGTCCACGCCGAGCGCGATCTTGTGCCCGCTGGGGGTCGCTTTCGGTACGGCGTGGGTGTAGGCGAGATCGGCGTGGACGCGGCCTTGGTGCGGGCGGAGGGTGGGCAGGTGCAGGACCGCGCCCGCAGGGATCGTCGGCGGGAGCGTTATGGGGCACGCCACCCAGGTCCAGTCCCGGTACGACTGCGGATCCGGGCACGTCGGAAGCTGCAACCGCAGCAGTGCACGGCCTGTCTCCGGTGCCCGTTCGATGGTGGCTTGCTGCCTGTCACAGGCGGACAGAAGCAGCATCCTCGCTGCCCCGGGCTCGCTCTCCACATCGAAAAGATCGGCGGGCATCGCGTCATGCTGCTTGAGGAACGTGGCGACCTGCCGGGTGCGGCCCTTGATGACGCTGGATGGCAGATGGGCCCCACCCTGCACCGCCCCGCGCACCGCATCCCACTCCTGGGCCGTGCGCCGGGCGGGGTTGGCCGGCCAGGTCGCGATGACTCCGGCGGTGATGTCGGCACGCCACTTCGCCGAGCGCAGGACAGACCCGACCTGCTCCTGTGCCATGCGCAGGATCCGGTCGTTGACCCGGATCCCTTCAGGAGGCGCGACGGCCCAGCCCAAGCGGCGCAGAGCCATCCATGCATTCGACGGGAGCCTCCTGCCCCCGTAGTCCTCACCGGACGCAAGCACGTCCACGTCTCTGGCGTTCCAGTGCGCGGCCAGGAGGCCGCTGACCATGCCGGCCACCAGATCGGCGCACCAGCCGACCCGCTTCGCCAGCACGGATGAGGGCAGAAGCTCACTGCTCGCCTGATCCACCGCTGACCGCCAAAGACCACGAGCACAGGCGGTCCGGGCGGTTTCGCCCTCGGCAAGTGGCACCTTCCGACTCACTGTCCACCCCCGGCTCCCGCTCCTGTCATCCGATCAACGACACTCCGCGTGAAAGGTCACGCATTCGAGCCGCGAACCTCCGTACGGTGCCCATCGGCGACGGACAGAACGACGAGAACACACCTCGATCACTACGGATGGCGTGAGGAAGTGCGAAAGCCAAGGCCCTTACGCAACCCCCACGCGTTCGTCGCAGTAGCGTTTCCCCCTATGAGACTCGGTGTCCTGGATGTGGGTTCGAACACGGTCCACCTGCTGGTGGTGGACGCGCACCCCGGCGCGCGCCCGCTGCCGGCGCACTCGCACAAGGTGGAGATGCGGCTGGCGGAGCTGCTCGACGAGGGCGGCGCAATAACTCCCGAGGGCGTCGAGCGGCTGATTTCCGTCATCGCCGACGCGGTGCAGGCCGCCGAGGACAAGGGGTGCGAGGACGTCCTCCCGTTCGCGACGAGCGCCGTGCGCGAGGCCACGAACGCGGACGAGGTCTTGGCGCGGGTGAAGGCCGAGACCGGCATCGAGCTCCCGGTCCTCAGCGGCGACGACGAGGCCCGGCTGACCTTCCTCGCGGCCCGCCGCTGGTTCGGCTGGTCGGCGGGGAAGCTGCTGGTCCTCGACATCGGCGGCGGCTCCCTGGAGATCGCGTACGGCATCGACGAGGACCCGGACGCGGCCGTCTCCCTCCCCCTGGGCGCCGGCCGCCTCACCACGGCCTGGCTCCCGGGCGACCCGCCGGACGCCCTGGACGTCCGCTCCCTGCGCAGGCACGTGCGGGCGGAGATCGCCCGGACGGTCGGCGAGTTCAGCCGCTTCGGCGCCCCGGACCACGTCGTGGCGACCTCGAAGACCTTCAAGCAGCTGGCCCGCATCGCGGGCGCGGCCCGCTCGGGGGACGGCCTGTACGTACAGCGCGACCTGACCCGCAAGTCCCTGGAGGAGTGGGTCCCCCGCCTGGCGGCGATGACCACGTCCCAGCGCTCCGCCCTCCCGGGCGTCTCGGAGGGCCGCGCGAACCAGCTCCTGGCGGGCGCGCTGGTGGCGGAGGGCGCGATGGACCTCTTCGGCGTCGAAACCCTGGAAATCTGCCCGTGGGCCCTCCGCGAGGGCGTGATCCTCCGCAGACTGGACCACCTGCCGACGCAGGGGGCTCCGGCGGTGTAGGGGGAGCGGGGGGGTACGGGTCCACGCGCGTGCGGGACTTTTTCCCCCTCGGGGCATGCGCGAGGCCGGTGGTTGCCCACCCACCGCGGCGGGGGTGGGGAGCGGGCCCGGATTTCCTGTGCGGCGGGGGCTTCGGTGGCGGGGTCCGACCTGGGCGGAATCAGAGAGGTCTTGGGGGTTTCCCGTCAGTCCCATAGTCCTTCCGTGTCGGGCCGGCCTGTCAAGGGCGCTCCCTTCGGTCGCGTCGCTGCGCGACGGCCTGCGGCCGCCCTTGACAGACCGTCCCGCCCCGGAAAGACAAGAGACTGCCGGGAAACCCCCAAAAGAACGGGCCGGTCCGAGGATCAAGGACGGGGCGGTCAGGGACGTCCGGGCCGTCTGGGGAGGGGCCAGGCCCGAGCCCGGGCCCTTCCACCGCGCTTTCGGGGCAGGGAGGCGGCCAACCTTCCCCAAGCAGCGACCACAGGCCCGTCGGGGGAGGGTGGGCGCGTCAGATCGCTACGCGCTTCTCGATGACGGCGTCCGACGGTCGTCTGGGGTTGGTCATTGAGATGGGCCGTCCACGATCCGAGTTCGGGGTTCGGGGTTCGGGGCGACCTCTCAGGTCCTGCCGTACTCGTCGTGGCGGCGTAGCCAGAAGGTCTGCGCGCCGTCTTCCTGGCGGCCCAGCGGTGTGCGGTCGAGGAGGCCGTAGTAGGCCATCGCGGGTTCGAGGCCGCGTGCGGTGGTGACGTACGTCCGGTAGACGGTGCCGTCCGATCGCGCGTAGGAGCTCAGCCCGGGCCCCTCGGTGACGTAGCCGAGTACGTCCGTGCCGGACGCCTTCGCCATCTGACTCACGATCGGTGGGATCTCGCCGTCCAGGAACGGCCTCAGCTCCTCCTCCGTGTACATGAACCCGAGGTCGCGGTGGAAGTCGCTGCCGACGGGGGAGACCCAGTCGAAGCTCCAGCCCATCCGCTTCCGGTAGGAGAGGAGTTTGTCGAGTGGGGCGCGGGAGGAGCAGATCAGCGTCACGTCGCGGGCCTTGAGGTGGATCGCGTTGGGGTTGAGGGTGTCCGCGATCGAGGAGCAGACCGGGCATCCGGCCTCGTACGGCGGGCCGAACATGAAGTGGTAGACGAGCAGCTGCGAGCGCCCGTCGAAGAGGTCCGCGAGGGATTTGCGGCCGTGCTCGGTCTCGAAGGCGTAGTCCTTTTCGACCGGTACCCAGGGAAGCTCGCGCCGCTTCCGCGCGAGTTCGTCGCCGCGGCGGGTGAGTTTCTTCTCCTCCACGAGCAGCTCTTGGCGGGCCGCCTCGAATTCCTCCTGTGTGCCGACCTTGTGCTCGGGCATTGCCTTTCCCTCCTGTGGGGGAGCGGCCGTACTTCCACCGTACGCGCGCGGTGTCGGGCCCACATCGTCGGCGTTCGACCGCCTCCCCCCGGGGTGGGGGGAAGCGACCCGACCCGTGACCGGTTCGCCCCGTACCCTGTCTCCGTGGCAGAACCAGTCCGTGTCCCGACCGCGAAAGTCGCCCTTTCCACCGCCTCCGTATATCCGGAGTCCACGGCGACCGCCTTCGAGATCGCCGCGCGCCTCGGTTACGACGGCGTCGAGGTCATGGTCTGGACGGACCCGGTCAGCCAGGACGTGGATGCCCTGCGGCGGCTGTCCGAGCGGCATCAGGTGCCGATCCTCGCCGTGCACGCTCCCTGCCTGCTGATCACCCAGCGGGTGTGGTCGACGGATCCGTGGACGAAGCTGCAGCGGGCCCAGGCCGCGGCCGAGCGGCTGGGGGCGTCGACCGTCGTCGTGCATCCGCCGTTCCGGTGGCAGCGGCAGTACTCGCGCGAGTTCGTCGCCGGGATCTGGCGGATGGCCGACGAGACCGATGTCCGGTTCGCCGTCGAGAACATGTATCCGTGGCGGTATCGGGATCGCGAGATGCTCGCCTACGCGCCCGAGTGGGACGTCACCAAGGACGACTACCGGCACTTCACCGTTGATCTTTCGCACACCGCGACCGCCCGTACGGACGCCACCGCGATGATCGACCGGATGGGCGATCGGCTGGCGCACGTCCACCTCGCCGACGGAAACGGTTCGGCGAAGGACGAGCACCTGGTTCCGGGGCGGGGGACACAGCCCTGCGCGGAGCTGCTGGAGCGGCTCGCCCGGACGTCGTTCGACGGCCATGTGGTGATCGAGGTGAATACGCGGCGGGCCATGTCCTCCGCCGAGCGGGAGGCCGATCTCGCCGAGGCGCTGGCCTTCACGCGTCTGCACCTCGCCACCTCGTACCGGCACGAGGCCCGGCGGCCGTGAGCGAGCCGGTGAAGCGGCGGCGCGGTCCCGGTCGGCCCCGGCAGGACGAGGCCGACGACGGGCCCGGCACCCAGGAGCGCATCCGGCTCGCCGCCCGGGAGGTGTTCGCGGAGCGCGGGTACGACAAGACGTCCGTGCGCGGCATCGCGAAGGTGGCCGGTGTGGACCCGGCCCTGGTGCACCACTACTTCGGCAGCAAGGACGACCTCTTCGCCGCCGCCATCGAGGTGAGCATGGAGCCCGCCCTGGTGGTCCCGGCGATCCTCGGCGAGGGCCCGGACGGCATCGGGGAACGGCTCGCCCGCTATTTCCTGGGCGTGTGGGAGAACCCGGTCACGCGGGTTCCGCTGCTCGCCGTCATCAGGTCGGCCCTGACGCACGAGGCCGCCGCGAAGGTGCTGCGCGGGTTGGTGCTGCGCCGGGTGCTGGAGCGGGTCGCCGTCGAGCTGGACGTCCCCGACCCGACCTTCCGCGCGGAGCTGGCCGCCTCGCACATGGTCGGCATCGCGATCCTGCGGTACGTGGTCCAGGTCGAGCCGCTGGCGTCGGCGGATCCGGAGGCCATCGTGGTCCTCGTGGCGCCCACGCTGCAGCGGTACCTCACCGAGGCGTGAGGTGTGAGGTGTGAGGTGTGAGCGAGTGACCGCAGAGTGACCCTCGCGTCCCGGGATCCGGACGGGCTGTCCGGATCGCGGGCGGTGGGCGTAGCCTCGTAGCTGAGCCATATCCGCAGTCGCGGCTGACCGTACAGCCGCACTCATGGGGAGTGAACCGCATGCCCGAGCTGAGGTCCCGCACCGTCACCCACGGCCGCAACATGGCGGGCGCACGCGCCCTTATGCGTGCGTCGGGCGTAGCGAGCGAGGACATCGGCAAGCCGATCATCGCGGTCGCCAACTCCTTCACCGAGTTCGTGCCCGGCCACACCCACCTCGCCCCTGTCGGTCGGATCGTCTCCGACGCGATCCGGGCCGCCGGCGCCATCCCCCGCGAGTTCAACACGATCGCGGTCGACGACGGCATCGCCATGGGCCACGCCGGCATGCTCTACTCCCTGCCCTCCCGCGACCTGATCGCGGACAGCGTGGAGTACATGGTCGAGGCGCACTGCGCGGACGCGCTGATCTGCATCTCCAACTGCGACAAGATCACGCCCGGCATGCTGATGGCCGCCATGCGCCTCAACATCCCCGTCGTGTTCGTCTCCGGCGGTCCGATGGAGGCCGGTCAGGCCACGCTCGTCGACGGCACCGTCCGCAAGCTCGACCTGATCGACGCGATGGTCGACGCCTCCAACGAGAACGTCTCCGACGAGGACGTGCTGCGGATCGAGGAGAACGCCTGTCCGACCTGCGGCTCGTGTTCCGGCATGTTCACCGCCAACTCGATGAACTGCCTCGCCGAGGCCATCGGCCTGGCCCTCCCCGGCAACGGCTCGGTCCTCGCCACGCACACCGCCCGCCGCGCCCTGTACGAGGACGCCGGCCGCACCATCGTCGAGATCACCAAGCGCCACTACGAGCAGGACGACTACTCGGTCCTGCCCCGCAGCATCGCCTCCCGTCAGGCCTTCGAGAACGCCATGGCCCTCGACATCGCGATGGGCGGCTCGACCAACACGATCCTCCATCTCCTCGCCGCCGCGCAGGAGGCGGGCCTGGACTACGACCTCAAGGACATCGACGAGGTCTCGCGCCGCGTCCCGTGCCTGGCCAAGGTCGCGCCGAACGTGGCGCCGGGCGGCACGTACTACATGGAGGACATCCACCGGGCCGGCGGCATCCCCGCCATCCTGGGCGAGCTGCACCGCGGCGGTCTGCTCAACAAGGACGTCACCTCCGTCCACTCCTCCAACCTGGAGGACTGGCTGGCGCAGTGGGACGCCCGTTCCGGCACCGCCTCCGACGTGGCCATGGAGCTGTGGCACGCGGCCCCCGGCTGTGTGCGCTCCGCCACCGCCTTCTCCCAGTCCGAGCGTTGGGAGTCCCTCGACCTCGACGCCGAGGGCGGCTGCATCCGCTCCGTGCAGCACGCGTACTCCAAGGACGGCGGCCTCGCCGTCCTGAAGGGCAACCTCGCCGTCGACGGTTGTGTGGTCAAGACCGCCGGCGTCGACGAGTCGATCTGGACCTTCGAGGGCCCGGCGGTCGTCTGCGAGTCGCAGGACGAGGCCGTCGACAAGATCCTGCGCAAGGAGATCAAGGCGGGCGACGTCGTCGTCATCCGTTACGAGGGCCCGCGCGGCGGTCCCGGCATGCAGGAGATGCTCTACCCGACCTCCTTCCTCAAGGGCCGCGGCCTCGGCAAGGTCTGCGCCCTGGTGACGGACGGCCGCTTCTCCGGCGGCACCTCGGGCCTCTCCATCGGCCACGCGTCCCCGGAGGCGGCCTCGGGCGGCACCATCGCGGTCGTGGAGGACGGCGACCGGATCCGCATCGACATCCCGAACCGCTCGATCGAGCTCCTGGTCGACGAGGCCACCCTCGCCGCCCGCCACGAGGCCCTCGGCGGCGTCTACGCCCCGAAGGACCGCGAGCGCACGGTCTCGGCGGCCCTACGCGCGTACGCCGCCATGGCCACCAGCGCCGACAAGGGCGCGGTCCGCGACGTCTCCCGCCTGGGCTGACCCGCTGCCACTCGGAACCCCGCCGGGCGCATCACCACCCGGCGGGGTTCGCCGCATCCACGGCGAACACGGACCCGTCGGGCGCGGCCCCGAACACCCGGCCGTCGGCGATGACGGGGGCGGGGATCGTGGCGGTGTAGGTGCCCTTGCCGCTGCCCATGCGCGGGTTCGTCTGCCCGACGAGGCGTCCGGCCGCGGCGTCGACGGCGATCAGTCGCCCGTCGGCCGCCATCAGGTACACGCGCCCGTTGTCGGCGACCGGGCGGGAGGCCGTGCTCACGGCCGTCTCCAGCCGCCACAGCTCCTTGTCCGGGCCGACGGCCGCCAGCGCGCCCGAGACGCCCATGACGTAGACCACCCCGTCCGGTCCGACGGCGGCCTCGGCCTGCGACTGCGCGACCGATAGCGCGGTACGCCGCACCGCGTGCGTACCCAGATCGATGCGCACGACTGCGCCTGTCATGCCCTGCGCGTCGCTTGACGTCAGATACAGACCGCCTTGCGCCGCACCGAGGGGATCGAGCGTTCCCGGTACACGGAGCTGCCACTGCAGCGTGCCGCTCGCCGGATCGAAAGCCGAGATCTGCGACGAGGAGCCGTCAGGGGAGCGCGTCGAGACGTACAGGTCGCGACCGCCGTTCGAATGCTCCGGACCGATGGCCCAAAGGGCCCCCGTTCCGCCCAGGCGCTTGGACCAGTCCGCCTTGCCGGTTGCCGCATCGACCGCCGTGGCGGTCCCGGAATCCGAGAAGATAAACACCTTCTGGCCGCACGGCACGATCCGCGTGCCGGGCGGTAGATCCTTGTGCCACCGCAGCGCACCCGTGGCCTGATCCATGGCCTGGAGTACTCCACTTCCCGTCGCCACGGAGAGCAGCAGGCCGCCGCTCACGACGGGCGCGGTGGAGGTGGCTCCCGGCGTACGGGCGCTCGCGGCCGGCGTCGGTACCGACCAGCTCGCAGTGCCGTCGGCCGGGTTCAGCCGGGCCGCGAGGAGGCCGGGCGCGGAACAGTAGAGGGCGCCGGGCGCCCACGAACAGGCCGGTACCGCGTTTCCCTGCCCAGGACCGCCGACCGCAGCTGACCACGGCGTGCGTGCCGCGAGGTCCGCTCCTTGCACAGGCGCGTCCTTATGGGAGGCCGTCCGTTCCTCGTCGCCCCCCGTCGACCCGAACTGTGCGTAGGCCCCGGCGGCCCCGGCCGTCAGCAGCACCGTGATGACCGCCGCAGCGGCGAGACGCCAGGTCCTTCGGGTTGGTTTCGTTCCGGCGGAGGGAAGGCGCACCTGCCGGTGGGTGTTTACTTCGGCACCCGGCTTCGACTCGTCAACCAGCGGCCGTCGCGGCTGCGGGATGAAGGCCCGGGTCTCCTCGCCGGTCGGATACGCGGCGGCCCGCAGCTCGAGGAGCAGCGCGTCCGGCGTGGGCCGGTCGGCCGGATCCTTCGCCAGGCAGCGGGCGATGATCGGCGCCAGCGCGGGCGGCACCCCGGCGAGATCGGGTTCGTTGTGCACCACCTGGTACGCGACCAGGTAGTGGCTGTCGGAGTCGAAGGGCCCGTGCCCGGTCACCGCGTGCACCAGTACGGCGCCCATCGCGAACACGTCCGCGGCCGGCCCCACCTCCTTCGGCCGCTGGAACTGCTCGGGGGCCATGAAGGGCGGCGTCCCGATCAGCTTCCCGGTCTCGGTCCGCAGATCACTGTCGGCCGGCCGCGAGATCCCGAAGTCGATGACCCGTACTCCGTCGGGCGCCATCAGGACGTTGCTGGGCTTCAGATCGCGGTGTACGACCCCCACCCGGTGGATGTCCCGCAGTGCCTCCGCCAGCCCGGCGCCGAGCCGAGCCGCCTCGGCCGCGTCGAGCGGCTGCTCCCGTACCCGGTCGGCGAGTGTCGGGGCGTCGATGAAGAGGGTGGCCATCCAAGGCCGTTCGGCATCCGGGTCCGCGTCCACGACGGGAGCGGTGAAGGCCCCGCTCACCCGCCGGGCTGCCGCGACCTCCTGCCGGAAGCGGGCCCTGAACTCCGGATCCACCGCGTGTTCGGCGTGTACGACCTTGACCGCGAGCCGCAGCCCGGAGTCGGAGGTGGCCAGATGTACCACCCCCATGCCGCCGGAACCCAGCACCGATTCCAGCCGGTACTGCCCGGCGTATTCCGGAAACCCGGCCCTTTCCGCGCGCAGTGAGTGCACTGCCGACCACCCCCGCCGGAGCCTAGTCGATGGCTCATATGAATCGGGAAGAGCCTGCTACCCTGCGCGAGTTGCAGAGCGTCATGCTCAAGGGGGAGATTCTGTATGTCGGTTGAGAACGAGCTGAACGAGGTTCAGAGCCTTGCCGGAGAATCGGGCTACCAGTCCTATCCGGTCGCACCCGGCGTCCAACTGAAGGTGCGCAGCGGACCCGGCACGAACTACTCGGTGGTCAAGGTCCTGACGCTGGGAGCCTGGGTCACGATCCGCTGCCAGTGCGAGGGCACCACCATCTCGGGCCCGTACGGCACCACGAACCTCTGGGACTGCATCGGCAACGGCCAGTTCGTCTCCGACGCCTACGTGAAGACGGGCAGTGACGGCTACGTTGCCGCGCACTGCGGCTGACCATCCAGGGGGATGAGCGCAATGATCAGCAGAAGACGCATGCTCGGCCTCGGTGGCTCGGTCGTCGCTATGGTCCCGGCGATCGCCCTGGCCTCGGCCGGTGAGGCGGCCGCCGAGGTTGGCTTCGAGTCGTACCCGGTTGCCCCGGGATACCGCGTCAACGTTCGCAGTGGACCGGGCACCAACTACTCGATCGTCAAGGTCCTGCCCTACGACGCCATCGTGTGGATCCGCTGCCAGTGCCCGGGCACGACGATCACGGGCCCGTACGGCACCACGGACATCTGGGACTGCATCGGCAACGGCCAGTTCGTCTCGGACGCCTACGTGAAGACGGGCAGCGACGGCTACGTAGCCAACCGCTGCGGCTGACCTACCAGCCACGCGACCCCGTCTGCCACGTGAGACACACCCGGCCCGGCCGGCCCGGCGGGGGATAATCGCTGGTGTGAGCGACGACGACCAGCGAGACCAGAGCACCCCCGCCGAGCCGGCCGCGCAGGCCCCGGCCCCGTCCCCGGCCCCGGTCCCCACCGGCCCCGAGCCCGAGCCGATCCGGTTCTTCGGCACCACCTGGGTGAACCACGACGGCGGCTACGCCCTGCGCCGCGCCGGTGTCGCCGTCGGTTCGCTGGTCACCGCCGTCGCCGCCGCGCTCCTGCTCCGCCTCTCCTACGAGGGCCTGGAGATCGGCAGCGTCGGCCCGTTCCTCAGCATCTCCGTCGTCGTCCTCTTCGCGATCGCCAGCTCCATCGCCTTCGCCAAGACCTGGGAGTCCTTCGGCCGCCGCCCCGCCCCGTCCTCTGACGAGGCCGCCCTCAAGGGCCTCAAGACGATCGGTTTCATCGGCTCCCTCATCGCGTACTTCCTCCGCTGCCTCGTCGAGGCCCCCGGCGAGAAGCTCCGCCGCACCGAGTACGAGCGTGCCAAGGCCGAATTCGCCCGCCGCCGCAGCTCCCGTACGGGCAACCCGGCCGCGCGCCGCCCCAAGCGCAAGAAGTAGACGCAAGAAGTAGACACCCGTCCGATTGACGCCCCGGCACAGCCAGGAGCATTATTCATCACATGATGAATAACTCACCCGAGAGGGTCCCGGCCCCCGCCGTGCAGGCCCGCAGCCTCACCGTCCGCCGCGGCACCGGCCGCGCCCCCCGCACCGTCATCGACGGCATCGCCTTCGACGTCCCCCGCGGCCGCATCACCGGCCTCCTCGGCCCCTCCGGCTGCGGAAAATCCACCCTCATGCGCGCCATCGTCGGCACCCAGGCCCACGTCACCGGCACCCTCGACGTCCTCGGCCGCCCCGCCGGCCACCCCGAGCTCCGCTCCCGGATCGGCTACGTCACCCAGGCGCCCTCCGTCTACGACGACCTCAGCGTCCGGCAGAACCTCGACTACTTCGCCGCGATCCTCGACCCTCCCCCGGCTACCGCTGGGGGTACCCCCCGCCGGGAGGCGCGAGAGCGCCGCGCCGACTCCGTACGGCAGGCCATCGCCGACGTCGACCTCGCCACCCACGCCGACGCCCTCGCCGGCAACCTCTCCGGCGGCCAGCGCAGCCGGGTCTCCCTCGCCGTCGCCCTGCTCGGCACCCCCGAGCTGCTCGTCCTCGACGAACCCACCGTCGGCCTCGACCCCGTCCTGCGCCGCGACCTGTGGCACCTCTTCCACGACATCGCCGCCACCCGCGGCGCCACCCTGCTCGTCTCCTCCCACGTCATGGACGAGGCCGAGCGCTGCCACGACCTGCTCCTCATGCGCGAGGGCCGCATCCTCGCCCAGGACACCCCCGACGCACTGCGCACCCGTACCCACTCCGACACCGTCGAAGAGGGCTTCCTCCACCTCGTCGACGAAGCCAACGCACTCGCCGCCCAGGAGTCGACCCCGTGAACAGTGCCCGCACCCTCGCCACCGCCGCCCGCGTCCTGCGCCAGCTCCGCCACGACCCCCGCTCGATCGCGCTGATGCTGCTGGTCCCCGTACTGATGCTGACCCTGCTGCGCTTCGTCTTCGACGGCAGCCCCCGCACCTTCGACAGCATCGGCGCGTCACTCCTCGGGATCTTCCCCCTCATCACCATGTTCCTGGTGACGTCCATCGCGACCCTGCGCGAGCGCACCTCCGGCACCCTCGAACGCCTCCTCGCCATGCCGCTGGGCAAGGGCGACCTCATCGCCGGCTACGCCCTCGCCTTCGGCGCGGTCGCCGTCGTCCAGTCGCTCCTCGCCACCGGCCTCGCCCTCTGGCTCCTCGGCCTCGACGTCGTCGGCTCGCCCTGGCTGCTGCTCCTCGTCGCCCTCCTCGACGCCCTCCTCGGCACCGCACTCGGCCTCTTCGTCTCCGCCTTCGCCGCCTCCGAGTTCCAGGCCGTCCAGTTCATGCCGGCGGTGATCTTCCCCCAGCTGCTCCTCTGCGGCCTCTTCGCGGCCCGCGACACCATGCACCCGGTCCTCGAAGGCATCTCGAACGTCCTGCCGATGTCCTACGCCGTCGACGGCATGACCCAGGTCCTCACCCACACCGACATGACCGCCGACTTCGTCCGCGACGCCGTGATCGTCGCCGCCTGCGCCCTGCTCGTACTCGCCCTCGGCGCGGCCACCCTCCGCCGCCGCACCCCTTGATCGCTCGGAGGGCCTGATCGCTCGGAGGGCATGACCGCACTCCGGACAACTCCGCCCGGCCACCTGCCCTGGTGCAAGGATGAGGACGTATACGTAGCTCACGCGCAAGAACAGTTCGGCGAGGTGGATCGGGCATGACCCAGACAGTCGCAGTCCTCGGTACCGGCAAGATCGGCGAGGCCCTGCTCAGCGGAATGATCCGCGGCGGCTGGCCCGCCTCGAAGCTCCTCGTCACCGCCCGCCGCTCCGAGCGCGCCGAGGAACTCCGCACCCGCTACGGCGTCGAGGCCGTCTCCAACGCCGAGGCCGCCAAGCGCGCGGACACCCTCATCCTCACGGTCAAGCCGCAGGACATGGGCAAGCTCCTCGACGAGCTGGCCCCGCACGTCCCCGCCGACCGCCTCGTCATCAGCGGCGCCGCGGGCATCCCCACCTCCTTCTTCGAGGAACGGCTCGCCCCCGGCACCCCCGTCGTCCGCGTCATGACGAACACCCCCGCCCTCGTCGACGAGGCCATGTCCGTCATCTCGGCCGGCAGCCACGCCACCGCCGAACACCTCGCGCACACCGAGGAGATCTTCGGCGGCGTCGGCAAGACCCTGCGCGTCCCCGAATCCCAGCAGGACGCGGCCACCGCCCTCTCCGGCTCCGGACCCGCGTACTTCTACTTCCTCGTCGAGGCCATGACCGACGCAGGCATCCTCCTCGGCCTGCCCCGCGCCCAGGCCCACGACCTGATCGTCCAGGCCGCCATCGGCGCCGCCGTGATGCTCCGCGACAGCGGCGAGCACCCGGTCAAGCTCCGCGAGGCCGTCACCTCCCCGGCCGGTACGACCATCAACGCCATCGTCGAGCTGGAGAAGCACGGCGTCCGCGCGGCCCTGATCGCGGCCCTCGAAGCCGCCCGCGACCGCAGCCGCGAACTCGCCTCCGGCAACAGCTGACGCAGGGCACGGGTACGGGCCCCCGCACGGACGGGGGCCCTGGCCCTCACGGCTCCAGCAGCCCGATCGCCCGGTAGGCCCGGTCCACCACGGGCCGCGCCAGCTCACGCGCCCGGCCCGCGCCCTCCCGCAGCACCTTCTCCACCTCCGCCGGATCCGTCGCAAGCTCGGCGTGCTGCTCCCGCACAGGCCGCAGCATCTCGACCACCGCGTCGGCGACGTCCCGCTTGAGCGCCCCGTACCCGCTGTACTCGGTGGCGAGCACGGCCGGATCACCGCCGGAGCACGCCGCCAGGATGTCCAGCAGGTTCGCGACCCCCGGCCGCGACTCTCGGTCGTAGACCACCCCGCCGTCCCCGCTGTCGGTGACGGCCCGCATCACCTTCTTGCGTACGACCCCCGGCTCGTCGAGCAGGTAGACGATCCCGGCCCCGCTCTCGTGCGACTTCCCCATCTTCGAAGTCGGCTCCTGCAGGTCCATGACCCGCGCCGCGACCGTCGGATGCGTGGCCCTCGGCACCGTGAAGGTGTGCCCGTACCGCTGGTTGAACCGCACCGCCAGGTCCCGTGTCAGCTCGACGTGCTGCCGCTGGTCCTCCCCTACGGGCACATCCTCCGTCCCGTACGCCAGGATGTCGGCGGCCATCAGCACGGGATAGGTGAGCAACGACAGCCGTACGCCCTCCCCGGACGCCTGCGCCTTCGCCGCCTTCTCCTTGTACTGGATCATCCGCCGCAGCTCCCCGTCGGAGGCCGTGCACTCCAACAGGTACGCCAGCCGCGTGTGCTCGTCGACGTGGCTCTGAACGAACAAGGTGCACTTCGCCGGCGAAAGACCGGCGGCAAGCAACAGCGTCGCCGCCTGCCGGCTCAGCCTGCGTACACGGGCCGGATCGTGCTCGACGGTCAGCGCGTGCAGATCCACGACGCAGAACAGCGCCTCGTCCGGCTCCTGCTCGGCCGCGACCCACTGCCGCACGGCCCCCAGGTAGTTCCCCAACGTCAGGTGCCCGGTCGGCTTGACCCCGCTGAAGATCCTCGTCGTCATGTCCTGTCTCTCCCTCTGTCTCTGTCCGGTGTGAGTGGTGCGGGGGCCACCGCGTCGGGCGACCGAGCCACTCCCGGGGAGGGGAGAAACAAAGACGGCCGCCGTAGCGGCGGCCGTGAGCGCATGCGTGCTCGCGTGGAAGGTCGGCCGCCGTCAGGCGGCCCACCAGCGAAGGCTGAGCGTGAGCGCATGCGTAGTCATGGGTCGAGCGTAGACGGAAGAAGGTGAAGACGTCGTGAGGTTTCGCCCCTCACACGCTGCTCACCGCCGGCCGGTCAGCCGGGGGTTGACACAGGTGTGCCGGATCCGTAAGGTTCTTCGAGTTGTCCGAAGTGAGCGCCGACCCCGGTCGGTCCCCGGACAGCCATCCCGCACCACACATTCGAACGAAACGACGCACTTCGTCGTCTCGTTTTCATGCGTATTTGCGAATGAGGAATCCGCGTCCGAGGACGCAGCCGCCGATTAGGTTCGGGGGCAAGGAATCCGCTACTGTCTCACTCGCCGCAAGGGCCTAACAGCCCCGAAGGCAAAGCCCACTGACTGGGAGTCAGGCCCGAAAGAGTCTGATAGAGTCGGAACTGCCGGAAAGGGAAACGCGAAAGCGGAAACCTGGAAAGCACCGAGGAAGTCGGACACGAAAGAGTCTGATAGAGTCGGAAACGCAAGACAGCAGAACGAAAGCCCGGAGGAAAGCCCGAGAGGGTGAGTACAAAGGAAGCGTCCGTTCCTTGAGAACTCAACAGCGTGCCAAAAATCAACGCCAGAAGTTGATACCCCGTCCACTTCGGTGGAT
>NZ_JBHWJY010000041.1:27536-75471 GCF_042731135.1 Streptomyces sp. NPDC059874 | reverse complement strand
GCTGAAAACTCAGCCCCGCCGGCGTTTGAGGCGCGGGGGCTCGGGGGCGGAGCCCCCGCAGCGGCGGCGTGGACGAGCCCCGCACCGGATCCCCGCACCGGAACCCCGCGCCAGAATTTGTGAACGCTTTCACAAGCGCACGATGGACCTTCGGCCCGCGCGAAAGGCCAGGTCGGGAGGGTATGGGTGCCCGCCGGGCGGCAGGCGGCGGGACCTTCGGGCTCCAGATCAGGACCAACGCGGCGGCAAATGATCGATCAAACGGCGTGCAATGGATACAGGCAATGACGCGACTGGGAAGGTGCGGGCGATGACTGTCACCCCTGCGGAGACCACGAAGAACGGCGAGGCCTGGGAGGGCTTCAGGGGCGGGCTGTGGCGCGACGCCATCGACGTCCGCGACTTCATCCAGCAGAACTACACGCCGTACGACGGCGACGACACCTTCCTCGCCGGTCCCACCGAGCGCACCACCGCCGTGTGGAAGGCGATCACGGACAAGTTCCCGGAGGAGCGCGAGAAGGGCGTCTACGACGTCGCGTACGACATCCCGTCGTCGATCACCGCGCACGCCCCCGGCTGGATCGACCGCGACAAGGACCTGATCGTCGGCCTCCAGACGGACGCCCCGCTCAAGCGCTCGATCATGCCGTACGGCGGCTGGCGCATGGTCGCCGGCGCCCTGGAGACCTACGGCTACCCGGTCTCCGAGGAGCTGGAGAAGGTCTTCACGGAGTACCGCAAGACCCACAACGCCGGTGTCTTCGACGCATACACCCCCGACATCCGGGCCGCCCGCAAGGCCGGCGTCGTGACCGGCCTGCCGGACGCCTACGGCCGCGGCCGCATCATCGGCGATTACCGCCGCGTTGCCCTCTACGGCGTCGACCGCCTGATCTCCTTCAAGAAGGAGGAGAAGGAGGAGTTGAACTCCCTCCCGGCCGGCAACCGTTCGCTGGAGGAGACGATCCGCCTGCGCGAGGAGCTCTCCGAGCAGATCCGCGCGCTCGCCGAGCTCAAGGCGATGGCCGCCTCCTACGGTCACGACATCTCCGGCCCGGCCGGCACCGGCCGCGAGGCCATCCAGTGGCTGTACTTCGCCTACCTGGCCGCCGTGAAGGAGCAGAACGGCGCGGCCATGTCGCTCGGCCGCACCTCCACCTTCATCGACGTCTACCTCCAGCGCGACATGGAGGCCGGCCTCCTCACCGAGGAGCAGGCCCAGGAGCTCGTCGACGACTTCATCATCAAGCTCCGCATCGTCCGCTTCCTGCGGACCCCGGAGTACGACGAGCTGTTCTCCGGCGACCCGACCTGGGTCACCGAGTCGATCGCCGGCATGGGCGAGGACGGCCGCCCGCTGGTCACCAAGTCCTCCTTCCGCTACCTCCAGACCCTCTACAACCTCGGCCCGGCCCCCGAGCCGAACATGACGGTCTTCTGGTCGCCGCGGCTGCCGCAGGGCTTCAAGGAGTTCTGCGCGCGCGTCTCGATCGACACCTCCTCGGTGCAGTACGAGTCCGACGAGCTGATGCGTCCGCGCTTCGGCGACGACACCGCCATCGCGTGCTGCGTCTCGGCGATGCCGGTCGGCAAGCAGATGCAGTTCTTCGGCGCCCGCGTGAACCTCGCCAAGACCCTCCTCTACGCGATCAACGGCGGCCGCGACGAGAAGTCGGGTGTCCAGGTCGGCCCGTCCACCGGCGCCATCACGGCCGACGTGCTGGACTACGACGAGGTCATGGCCAAGTTCGACGAGCAGATGGAATGGCTCGCCGACACCTACGTCCACGCCCTCAACGTCATCCACTACATGCACGACAAGTACGCCTACGAGCGCATCGAGATGGCTCTCCACGACCGCGACGTGCGCCGCACCATGGCCTGCGGCATCGCCGGCCTCTCGGTCGCCGCCGACTCGCTGTCCGCGATCAAGCACGCCAAGGTCGGTGTCGTCCGCGATGAGACCGGGCTGGCCACCGACTATCGCGTAGAGGGCGACTACCCGGCGTACGGAAACAACGACGACCGCGTCGACGACATCGCCGTGTGGCTGGTCGAGGAGTTCATGAAGAAGGTGCGCAAGCACCCGACGTACCGGAACGCCGAGCACACCCAGTCCGTCCTGACGATCACCTCGAACGTGGTCTACGGCAAGAAGACCGGCAACACCCCGGACGGACGCCGCGCCGGCGAGCCGTTCTCCCCGGGCGCCAACCCGATGAACGGTCGCGACACCCATGGCTACGTCACCTCGGCGCTGTCGGTCGCCAAGCTCCCGTACGAGGACGCCGAGGACGGCATCTCGCTGACCAACACCGTCACCCCCGACGGCCTGGGCCGCACCCCCGAGGAGCGGATCAAGAACCTGGCGGGCGTGCTCGACGGCTACATGGCCAGTGACGGCTTCCACATGAACGTGAACGTGCTGAACCGCGACACGCTCATGGACGCCATGGAGCACCCGGAGAACTACCCGCAGCTGACCATCCGCGTCAGCGGCTACGCGGTGAACTTCGTCCGCCTCACGCGGGACCAGCAGCTCGACGTGCTGAACCGCACCTTCCACGGCTCGCTCTGAGCGTCCATCGCGCGGCCCGGGGGGCCGGGCCCTCACCCACCCCCGGGACCGCGCGACCCCATCGGACACCGGATCACGTCTGGAGCACCTGCCATGACCGTCCTCTTCGGTACGAGCCTTCCCGTCGGCCCCGCCGCGGCCGTCGCCGTCAGCGCCGGACAGACCCCGGCCGCCGCCGCGACGCAGCGGCCCAGCGAGGGTTCCGTGCACTCCTGGGACCTCTCCACCGGCGTGGACGGCCCCGGGACCCGGTTCGTGACCTTCCTCTCCGGCTGCCCGCTGACCTGCCTGTACTGCCACAACCCCGACACCATGCGGATGCGGAGCGGCAAGCGCACCTCGGCCGACGACGTCATCGCCGAGGCCCGCAAGTACACGCGGTTCATCTCCGCCTCGGGCGGCGGGGCCACCATCTCCGGCGGTGAGCCGCTGCTCCAGCCCGTCTTCGCGGGCGAGCTGCTGCACCGCATGAAGAACGACCTCGGCCTGCACACCGCCCTCGACACCTCGGGCTTCCTGGGGGCCCGCGCCACCGACGCGCTGCTGCGCGACGTGGACCTGGTCCTGCTCGACATCAAGTCCTGGGACCGCGAGACGTACAAGAGGGTCACCGGCCGCCCCCTGGAGCCGACCCTGGACTTCGCCCGCCGCCTCGCGGACCTCGGCAAGGAGGTGCACCTGCGGTTCGTGCTGGTACCCGGGCTCACCGACGCGCGCGAGAACGTCGAGGGCGTCGCCGCCTTCGCCGGCACCCTCGGCAACGTCTCGCGGGTCGACGTCCTGCCCTTCCACAAGCTGGGGGAGAGCAAGTGGCAGGCGCTGGACATGAAGTTCACCCTGCACGACACCCCGTCGCCCACGCCGGAGCAGGTGGCCGAGGCCAAGGCGATCTTCGCCGCTCGGGGACTGAAGGCAGTCTGACCCGTTCGGCCTAATCATCAGTACGGCATAACGGGCTGAAACGGTACAGACCACTTAGCGTGGTGCTGTGTCCGAGCCCACCGAAGTACTCGACGAAGCCCCGCCACCAGCCGAGGCGCCCCAGAGCCCACCGCCGGTCAGGAAACCCGTCACCGCACGGGCCACCCTGGCCGGCATCGTCGTATCGCTGCTGCTCGTCATCGCGATCGTGCTCGGCAGCCGACTCCTGCGCGATTTCGACTCGGCGCTGCTGCCTTACGCCGTGGCCACCGTGTTCCTCGCCTTCGGCGTGGCCTACCGGTACACGGTGTGGGTTTCCGCGCCCGGCGCGCGCCGCCTCTTCAAGAAGGGGTTCGGCAGCTTCTTCTCGGCCGAGAACTTCCGCAAGGCGCCCACCGCGCTGCCGAAGATGATCGCCACCTACCTCGGCTTCCAGAAGTTCCTCGGCGCCCGCTCCCGCGCCCGCTGGGCCGCCCACCAGCTCATCTTCTGGGGCTGCATCCTGGCGGCGCTCATCACCTTCCCGCTGACCTGGGGCTGGTTCACCTTCACCTCGGGCAGCGGATCCGGACCGGGCTACGAGATGCGGATCTGGGGAATCAAGGTCCTCGGCTTCGACTCGCTGAACATCCTGGGCTGGCTGATGTTCCACGGCTTGGACATCGCCGCCGTCCTCGTCATCCCCGGTGCCTCGTACTTCCTGTGGCGCCGGATGAAGGACCGCGGCGCCATCACCGGGCAGCGCTTCGCCTACGACCTGCTGCCGCTGATCTGCCTGATCGTGATCTCGGTGACCGGGCTGCTGCTGACCTTCTCGTCGATCTTCCTGCACGGCGGCGGCTATCAGTTCCTGGCCATCCTGCACATGGTGTCGGTGGTGTTCACCCTCATCTACATCCCGTTCGGGAAGTTCTTCCACATCGTCCAACGCCCCGCCGCCGTCGGCATGCAGCTGTTCAAGTACACGGCCCGGCAGGACGAGCAGGTCTTCGCCTGCAAACGCTGCGGGGAGCCCATCGACACCACCCCGTACGTGGAGAACCTGCGCGGCACCATGCAGGACCTGAAGCTCGACTTCAACGCCTTCGTCGAATACTGCCCGCGCTGCAAGCGGGTCCTGCGCGGCAGCGCCTACCTGAACCACGTCAAGAAGGGCTTCAAGTGACCGCGACGGACCCCGCCCAGAGGGCCACGCTGCCCATCGACCCGTCCATCGCGCCGCCCGGCACCCGCAACTTCCGCGACGCCGGCGGCATCCCCGCAGACCAGTGGCACGCCGACCAGAACGGCGAGACCCTCGTCCCCACCCACTGCTGCTTCTGCGGCGTGCAGTGCGGCATGTACCTGCGCGTGGACAAGGGCGGCAAGGTCTTCGGAGTCGAGCCCCGCAACCACGACATCAACCGGATGCGGCTCTGTCCCAAGGGCATCAACGCCTACCAGCAGGTCAACCACCCCGACCGGCTGACGAGCCCGTTGATGCGCCGCTCCCGGGACGAGGAGTTCAAGGAGGCCTCCTGGGAGGAGGCCCTCGACTTCACCGTCTCCGAGATCCGCCGCATCCAGGGCGCCCACGGAAACGACGCATTCGGCCTGCTCGGCGGCGCCAGTCTCTACTCGGAGAAGACCTACCTGGTCGGCAAGTTCGGCCGGGTCGCCCTCAAGACCCGGCACGTCGACTACAACGGCCGCCTGTGCATGGTCAGTGCCGCCGGCGCCAACAAGCTGGCCTTCGGCATCGACCGGGCCGCCAACCCCTTCTCCGACATCCTCCTCACCGACTGCCTGCTGATCGCCGGGTCGAACGTGGGCGAGTGCTTCCCGGTGATGACCCAGTACGTGTGGGGCGCCCGCGACCGCGGCGCCTCGCTGATCGTGGTCGACCCGCGCGAGACGGCCATCGCCCGCACCGCCGACGTCCACGTCGCCCTCAAGCCCGGCACCGACTCGGCCTTCTTCAACGCCGTCCTGCACGTGGTCATCGCCGAGGAGCTGACCGACGAGGCCTACCTCGCCGCCCACACCACCGGCTGGGACGAGGTCAAGAAGACCGTCAAGGACTACCCGCCCGCCCGCTCCGCCGCGATCTGCGACGTCCCCGAGGAGCAGATCGTCCAGGTGGCCCGGATGTTCGGCCGCGCCGCCAAGGCCATGGCCTTCCACGCGCGGGGGGTCGAGCACCACTCGCAGGGCGTCGAGAACTGCCTGTCCATCATCAACCTGTGCGTGGCCACCGGGAACCTCGGCAAGCCCGGCGCCGGCTACGGCACCATCACCGGCCAGGGCAACGGCCAGGGAGGCCGCGAACACGGCCAGAAGGCCGACCTGCTGCCCGGCGGCCGCTCCATCATGAACGAGGAGCACCGCCGCCAGATCTGCCGGATCTGGGGCATCGAGGAGTCCGAACTCCCGCCCGCCGGCACCTCCATGATGGAGATGGTCTGGCAGATGCAGCGGAGCGAGATCCGCGGTCTCATCGGCATCTGCAACAACCCGTTCGTCTCGCTCCCCAACTACGGGGCGGTCAAGAAGGGCTACGACAGCCTCGAATTCCACGCCCAGTTCGACTTCTTCCTCTCCGAGACCGCGACCAACGCGCACGTGGTCTTCCCCGTCACCGTCTGGGCCGAGGACGAAGGCGTCATGGCCAACACCGAGGCCCGCGTCGTCAAGCACAACAAGGCGCAGGATCCGCCCGCCGGAGTGCGCACCGACACCTGGGTGATGTGCGAACTCGCCAAGCGGCTCGGCGTCGGCGACAAGTTCGACTTCGCCGGCTCCCGCGAGGTGTTCGAGGAGCTCCGCATCGCCTCCGCCGGCACCGTCAACGACTACTACGGCATCACCTACGAACGCCTGGAGGAGACCGGCGGCATCGCCTGGCCCTGCCCCACCACCGAGCACCCGGGCACCCCCCGGCTGTTCGAAGGCGGCAAGACCTTCCACCCCGACGGGAAGGTCCACATGCAGGTCGTCGAATGGCACCCGCCGATGGACCCGTACACCGAGGAGTTCCCCCTCTCCCTCACCACCGGCCGTACCGTCGCGCACTTCCTCTCCGGCAACCAGACCCGCCGCCTGGGCGCCCTCGTCGAGCAGACCCCGCGCCCCTGGGTGGAGGTCCACCCCTCGCACGGCTTCCGCAACGGCGACCCGGTCAGGGTGATCACCCGCCGCGGCAGCGAGGTCTTCCCGGCCCTGGTCACCGAGGCGATCCGGCCGGACACCGTCTTCATCCCGTACCACTGGCCCGTCCCGACGGCCGCGAACGCCCTGACCATCGACGCCCTCGACCCCCGCTCGAAGATCCCCGAGTACAAGGTGTGCGCCGCCCGGATCGAGGCCGGCGAACGGGTCGCCGAGGTGCCCGCGCCGCCCACGGCCCCGGGCCGCGAGGCCTATCCGGAGACCCAGGTCTCCCGCACCGACCCCCTGCCGCCCACGTCCCCGCAGGGCCGTGGCACGGCGGAGAGGAGCTGACCCGCCATGATGGGCCGCACGATCTTCATCGACCCGGGTCGCTGCATCGGCTGCCAGGCCTGCGTCTCCGCCTGCCGCGAATGCGACTCCCACCGCGGCAAGTCGATGATCCACCTGGACTACACCGACCCCGGCATGTCCGTCGCCTCCCTTCCCACCGTCTGCATGCACTGCGAGGACCCGGTCGCGCCCTGCGCCGAGGTCTGCCCCGCCGACGCGATCCTGGTCACCGCCGACGGAGTGGTCCAGCAGGCCGACACCACCCGCTGCATCGGCTGCGCCAACTGCGTCAACGCCTGCCCCTTCGGCGTCCCGAAGATCGACCTCCAGGCGAAGCTGCAGATGAAGTGCAACCTCTGCTACGACCGCACCGCCTACGGCCTGGCCCCCATGTGCGCCACCGTCTGCCCCACCGGCGCCCTCTTCTACGGAACCCTCGAAGAGCTCCAGGCCGAGCGCCCCGGCGTGCAGGTCGCCGATTCCTTCGCCTTCGGCGACGTCGTGGTCAGCACCGGCGTGGCGATGGTCGTCCCCGCCGACAAGGTCCAGTGGCCCGTCCCCGGCGGGCTGCCAGTCGTAGAGATCAATGGAGTGGACGTCCGATGAGCCTCACCGAGCAGCCCCCGCCGGCCTCCACCCCGGGCCCGGGCCCGGACGGGGACGCCGCCGCCGAGCAGTTGCGCGACCGGATCAGCGCCGACTCCCTCACCACCCGCCGCGATTACCTGCGGATCGTCGCCACCGTCTCCGGTGGTCTGGCCGTCGGCGGTGTCGGCGTCGCCGCCGGCATCCTGCACCGGCACGGCGACAGCGAGAAGTTGCCCGAGGCCAAGAAGGTCACCGACGAGCTGGCGCCCGGCCAGTCCGTGGCCTTCCGCTTCCCCGGCGACGAGGACCGGGCCGTCGCCGTCCGGCTGGCCGACGGCTCCCTCGTCGGCTACTCGGCCGTCTGCACCCACCTGGCCTGCGCCGTGCTGTGGCGCGAGGACCGGGGCGCCGACGGGGAGCTGTACTGCCCTTGCCACGAGGGCGTCTTCGACGCCCGCACGGGCGAGGTGACCGCGGGCCCGCCACCGCGCCCGCTCCCCAGGATCTTCCTGACCGAGCAGGACGACGGCAGTGTCTGGGCCATCGGAACCGCGCGGTCGGGAGAGCCGGCCAAGGACGCCCTCTGCCGGCAGTTCGGCGATTCCAGCCCCGAGATGTCGCTCCGACTGGGCTGCCCGGGAGCGGATCGCGCCGCCGCGACCGAGACGAGGCGAGCATGAGCGATACACCGCTGCCTCCCCGGCCCGAATACCACCCGGGCAGTGCCCAACCCCGCCTGAACCGGCCGGTGCACGAGAGGTATCCGCAGATCCGCTCCACCAGCGGGTACGGAGACCCGCGGATCCGCACCACGGGCCCCGGCCCGGGTGCCGGCACCGAGCAGGAACCGGAGCGGTCCTCGAAGCTCAACGCCCGTCTGGCCTTGGCCCTGACCGTGGTCATCGGCCAGCTCTGGGCGCTGACCGTGACCGTCAACGAGTGGATGAAGGGCAACACCGGAACGGCCTGGTGGGGGGCGGGATTCCTGATCCTGTCCTTCCTGGTCGTGATCGGACTGTGGCTCCTCGACCCGAAGGACCGTTGACATCCTCCACTCCCCTAGGAGTGGAGTCCCACCCTCGCGGGTGAGGTTTCCTGCTTCACCACGGACTGCCCCGACCGAGAGGAGAACTCTCGTTGAGGTCTTACGCCCGCTCCACAGGCAGCAGCCGCCAGCCCGGCGACCAGGAGATTCACGGCTGCGTTCGCGTCCCGATCGTGGGTCGTCCCGCAGTTTTCACACGTCCACTCGCGGACGTTCAGGGGCATGCTGTCGGCGATTGCCCCGCAGGTCGAGCACAATTTGGAGCTGGGGAACCATCGGTCGATGGTGATCAGCTCGCGCCCGTACCAGGATGTCTTGTACTCCAGCATCCGCCGCAGGTCTCGCCATGCCGCGTCGGTGATGGCGCGGGCGAGTTTGTGGTTCTTGAGCATGTTGCGGACGGTGAGGTCCTCGATCACGAGCGTTTGGTTTTCGCGCACGAGTCGAGTCGTCAGCTTGTGCAGATGATCCCTGCGGCGGTCTGTGATTCGGGCGTGGATCCTCGCCACGCGGACGCGGGCCTTGGACCGGTTGTTGCTTCCCTTCTCCTTGCGGGCCAGCGCCCGCTGTGCACGCGCCAGCCTGTCGCGGTCCTCGCGCTCGTGCTTTGGGTTGGGGATCTTTTCCCCAGTGGAGAGGGTGACCAGGGCACTCAGCCCGGCATCGATCCCGACCGCTGCCGTGGCGGTGGGCATCGGAGACAGGTGGTCCTCGCAGAGCAGGGAAACGAACCAACGGCCCGCACAGTCGCGGGAGACCGTGACTGTCGACGGTGCCACGCCTGTGGTCAGTGGACGCGACCACACGATGTCCAACGGCTCAGCCATCTTCGCGAGCGTCAGTTGGCCGTCGGTGTAGCGGAACGCACTGCGTGTGTACTCGGCCGAGGCCCGGGACCTCCGCTTCGATTTGAAGCGGGGGTACTGCGACCGCTTGCCCCAGAACCCGACGAACGCGGCCTGCAGATGCCTGAGAGCCTGTTGCAACGGCACGCAGGACACCTCGGCCAAGTAGGCCAGCTCTTGTGTCTGCTTCCACGCCGTGAGCATCGCCGATGTCTGCCCGTAGCCCACCCGCTCCCGACGGGCCGTCCACGCCTCGGCACGCGCGGCAAGGGCCAGATTGTAGACCTTCCGCACGCACCCGAACGTCCGCGCCAGCTCAGCTGCCTGCGCATCGGTCGGATAGAAGCGGTACTTAAACGCCCGCTTCACGGGAGAAGCCTTCACCTTTCGGACGCTAAGGGTGGTCGCGATCCGAACACAAGCGCAGGTCACAACATCACACAGTGGCACTGCAAGACTTCGAGTCACGGTTGCGTTTCCCCTGGTTGAAACCCTGGGGTCGTCGCAAGGATTGGGATGACCATGTCGATACCCACGCCCACCCCGTCCACGGTGCGCTCGCACCGCGCGGAGAGCTACAGGCCCGGCGCCACCATCGGCGACTGGCGGCCCGAGGACGACGGTTTCTGGCAGTCCAAGGGGCGCAAGGTCGCCCAGCGCAACCTCTGGATCTCGATCCCCGCGCTGATGCTGGGATTCGTGGTCTGGCAGGTCTGGTCGGTCACCGTCGTCAAGCTGAACGACGTCGGCTTCGGCTTCTCCAAGTCGCAGCTGTTCTGGCTGACCGCCATTCCCGGGATCACCGGAGGCACCTTCCGGATCCTCTACACCTTCATCGGGCCGATCTTCGGCGAGCGGAAGTTCACCGCCTTCAGCACCCTCGTCCTGGTCGTGCCGATGCTGTGGCTCGGCTTCGCGCTCCAGGACACCGGCACTCCGTATGGGGAGTTGGCGTTGATCGCGGCCGTCTGCGGCATCGGCGGTGCGAACTTCGCCTCCTCCATGGCGAACATCGGCTTCTTCTTCCCCAAGCGGGAGAAGGGCAGTGCCAACGGCCTCAACGGCGGCCTCGGCAACCTCGGCGTGAGCGTGGTCCAGCTGGTGGCTCCGCTGGTGGTCACCGCCGCCGTGCTGGGCGCCCCGGCGGGCGGCCCGCAGCACGACGCGAAGAAGAACACCGACATCTGGCTGCAGAACGGCGCTTTCCTGTGGGTGCCGCTGCTGGTGATCATGGCGTTGCTCGCCTGGTTCATGATGAACGACCTCAAGGTGGCCGCCGCCCCCTTCAGCCAGCAGAAGATCATCTTCAAGCGCAAGCACAACTGGCTGATGACCTGGCTCTACGTCGGCACCTTCGGGTCCTTCATCGGCTTCGCGGCCGGCCTGCCCCTCCTGATCAAGAACAACTTCGAGGTGCAGGGTTACCAGGCCACCACCTATGCCTGGATCGGCCCCTTCGTCGGCGCGATCATGCGCTGGGCGGGCGGCTGGCTCTCCGACAGGCTCGGCGGCGCCAGGGTCACGATGCTGTCGTTCGTCGGGATGGCCGCGGCCCTGGTCGTGGTGATCTTCGCGCTGCCCCACGCGGGAGACCAGGGCGACTTCTGGGCCTTCTTCATCGGCTTCCTGGTGGCCTTCGCCTTCTCCGGCCTCGGCAACGGCTCGACCTTCCGGCAGATCCCGGTGATCTTCCGGGACCAGCACATGCGCGAGGCCGAGGGCAAGGGAGCGGAGGCGCAGGCCGCGGCTCTGAAGCAGTCGGAGATGGAGGCGGGCGCCGTCACCGGTTTCTCCTCCGCCATCGCCGCCTACGGCTTCTTCTTCATCCCCGCGATGTTCGCCGCGGTGGCCGTCACCAGCGCACTGTGGATGTTCATCGGCTTCTATGCCACGTGCCTGGCGGTCTGCTGGTGGTTCTACGCCCGCAAGGGCGCCGAAGCCCCCAGCTGAGCGGGGCGGGCGCAGGGGGCGGCCGTACCCTGGAGGCATGAGCACCTCCGCCGCCCCCGACCCGCAGCCCGAGCCCGCCGCGCGGCCGGAGCCCAAGCCGAAGCCCAAGCTGATCTTCGACGACCCCCTGGACCAGCAGTCCTCGGACGACACCGACCGAGGCTGGGGCGAGCGGCCGCCCGCCGGCGGAAGCGCGGCCGACCTGGCCCGCTTCCTCGACGAGAAGCCCCCGCACCACATCTGAGCCGGCGGACCGGTCAGTGCGCGTCGCGCGACCTCGCAGCGGCGTCGACGCCGTTGACGCCGCTCGCGCCCCGCTGGGCGACCAGCGTGTCGCGGATCTCCTTGAGGACCTCCAGCTCGGTGATCTCCATGGTCTCCTGGACGCCTTCCCTGGCCTTGCGGCGCTGCTCCACCTTGGCGAGGTACTTCGCCATGGGCAGGACCATCAGGAAGTAGACGACCGCCGCGGTGATCAGGAAGGTCAGCGCGGCGTTCAGCACCGAGCCCCAGAGGATCTCGACACCCGTCGGCTGACCGTTCGGGCCCATCTCGCAAGGGTTCTTGATGCACGTCTTGTAGCCGTCCAGGCTCTGCGTGCCGATCGCGCCGATCACCGGGCTGATGATGCCCTTGACCACCGAGTTCACGATGTTCGTGAACGCGGCGCCGATCACCACGGCGACCGCGAGGTCGACCACGTTGCCGCGCATCAGGAAGGCCTTGAAGCCCGCCAGCACGCTGTCCTTCTTCTCGCTCACCACTGAGCCTTTCTTCGAATCTGCCGAACACGGAGCCAACGGTTCCGAAAGCTACGGCAGTCCGGGCCCGGCGTGTCCAATCGACTCCCCCCGTGAGGCGACTTGACTGGGCGTCAGTGCGAATCAGCACAACGTCACCGCCAGCCGGGCCACGGAGCCCGCCCCCACGAGATCCCGTGCGGTGCCCCGGGGCACGGACAGGACCACCAGTGCCCCACCGTCCCCAACACCCTGATCGGGATCGGGTACTTCGGCAACCCGAGCCCCCGCCGCCACCACCCTGGGCGGTCCGGCGCGCTCCGCCGCCACCACGTCGACCCGGTCCCCGGGCCGCAGCAGCCGCACCGTCGCCGCGTCCGCGATGCGCACCGGGGCGGACACCATCCGCACCGCCGCCGGCGGTGCCTTCACCCGCTCCGGTGCGGCACCCCGCGAGGCCTGTGCCTCCGTCCCGCCCGCCGCCAGGGCCGCGGCCGCGACGGCCAGCCCGGCCGCGGCGGCCCGCCGTCGACGTCGCAGGACCCTGCGCAGCCGGTCCCCGCCCCGCCCCACGCGAAGCGGGGGGAACGGCGGGACCGTGCGCGCGGGGGGACACGTGGAAGAAGAACGGGTCGCGGAAGTGGTCGAAGAAGTACGGGACATGGGGAAGGACATGAGGAACACCGCCAAGCCGAGTCGGTCGTCGTGCCCGGATCCTGCGCCCGGACACCCCTCACGATCCGGCCTCCCGCGGAATCCCGCTCCGGCCTGTGGACAGTCCCCGCCGTGTGGACAACTCCGTCACCCACACGTGGCCCCGGTGGGCCCGGGGCCCGTCACCTACGGCAGCTCGATGCCCAGGTCCCAGCCGTCGTGGGCGTGCGTGCACAGGCAGTCGCGGGACTCCGTCGCCGGGAGGGCGGCCACCGCGTCGAAGAGGACCTTGCGCAGGCGGTCCACGTTCTGGCCGAACACCTTCAGGACCTCGGTGTGGGACACGCCCTCGCCCGTCTCGGCGCCCGCGTCCAGGTCCGTGACCAGGGCCATCGAGGTGTAGCAGAGCCCCAGCTCACGGGCCAGGACCGCCTCGGGGTGGCCCGTCATGCCGACCACCGACCAGCCCGCCGCGGCGTGCCAGCGCGACTCGGCGCGGGTCGAGAAGCGGGGGCCCTCGATGACGACCATGGTGCCGCCGTCCACCGCGTCCCAGCCCTGTTCGCGGGCCGAGGCGAGCGCGACGGACCGGCCCACCGGGCAGTAGGGGTCGGCGAACGTGGTGTGCACGACGTTGGGGACGCTGCCGTCGGGCAGCGGCTCCCCGTCGAAGAAGGTCTGCGCGCGGGACTTCGTACGGTCGACCAGCTGGTCCGGAACGAGGAGCGTGCCCGGTCCGTACTCGGGCCGCAGACCGCCGACGGCGCAGGGGCCGAGCACCTGGCGGACGCCGACCGAACGCAGGGCCCACAGGTTGGCCCGGTAGTTGATCTTGTGCGGCGGGACGGTGTGGGTGCGCCCGTGCCGCGGCAGGAAGGCCACGGTGCGGCCGCCCAGCTCGCCGACGTAGAGGGAGTCGCTCGGGGGCCCGTACGGGGTGTCCACCTGTATCTCGGAGACGTCCTCCAGGAAGGAGTAGAAGCCCGAGCCGCCGATGACACCGATCTCTGCGTTCGCCATGCCGACCACCCTAACCGGGCATGCCGAAGGCCCCGCCGCCCGGGAAGGGCTGCGGGGCCTTGGGAAAGGCGATCGGACGGCTCAGGCCGCCGAGGTGGAGCCGGCGCTGCTGCCCGAGCTCGACGACGTCGAGGAGGACGAAGCGGCGGGGGCGGCGGCAGCGGTGGACGTCGTGGACGACGCAGTCGACGACGAGGACGACTTCGAGGCAGGGGAGCTGCTCGACGAGGCACCACGGCTGTCGTTCCGGTAGAAACCGGAGCCCTTGAAGACGATGCCGACCGCGGAGAACACCTTCTTCAGGCGTCCGTCGCAGCTCGGGCACACGGTCAGTGCGTCATCGGTGAACTTCTGCACGGCCTCAAGGCCCTCACCGCACTCGGTGCACTGGTACTGGTAGGTCGGCACGAATTTCCTCCTGGCACTCTGACTCAATGAGTGCTAACGACGCTCCATGGTGACGTATTCCGGCGGATCAGTCCACCGTCACCGGCACGCGGTGACCCATCCCACGCTCGTTCACCGTGTTCCGGACCACCTTCGAGGTGGCGGAGCCGGCGGCCGTGGACGAGTTCACGATCCGGCTCGGGGCCTTCGGGGCCAGCTTCCCGCGCAGCGCCAGCAGGGTGAGCAGCGCGAGCGCGGTGGCCGCCATGGGCACCAGGAAGCCGTACGAGGACCCGTGCGCGTCCGTCAGGCGGCCGGCCAGGGTCACGGCGCCGGCCTGCCCGAAGGCGACCGCTCCGGTGAGCCAGGTGAAGGCCTCGGTGCGGGAGGCGGCCGGGACCAGCTGCTCGATCATCGTGTAGCCGGTGATCAGCGCCGGGGCGATGCACAGGCCGACGACCAGGCCGAGCGCGCCCAGCAGGATCGCCGAGTTCGCGGCCCACAGGACCGAGGCGGCGGCGGTGAGGCCGATGTAGCCAAGGATCAGGCGGCGGCGCGGGCCGATCTTCCAGGCGATGGCACCCATGGCGATACCGGCGATCATGTTGCCGGCCGCGAAGACGCCGTACAGGAGGCCGTTGGCGCCCGGGTTGCCGATCTCCTCGGAGAAGGCGGCGAGCGAGACCTGCATGCCGCCGAAGACGGCGCCGATGCCGATGAAGGCGACGATCAGGACGCGCAGGCCCGGGAAGGACAGGGCGGAGGCGTGCTTCTCGCCGTTGGCGGCGCGGGCGACCGGCTTGGGCTGGGTGCCGCGCTGGGCGGCGAAGAGCAGACCGCCGACGATCGTCAGCGTGGCCTCGGTGATGAGGCCGGCCGACGGGTGGATCGCGGTGCACAGGAAGGTCGCCAGCACCGGGCCCACCACGAAGGTGAACTCGTCGGTGACGGACTCGAAGGCGGCCGCGGTCGGCAGCAGCGGGGAGCCCTCCAGCTTGGCGGCCCAGCGGGACCGGACCATGGGCCCGACCTGCGGGACGGAGGCACCGGCGGGGATCGCGGCCAGCGCGAGCGCCCACAGCGGGGCGCCGAGCAGGGCGAGCGCGGTCAGGGCGCCGACGGCGGCGGCGTGCGCGAGGACGACCGGCACCAGGACGCGGCTCTGGCCGATCCGGTCGGCCAGCTTGCCCATCTGCGGGGCGAACAGGGCCATGGAGACGCCGGTGACGGCGGCGACGATGCCGGCGCTGCCGAAGGAGCCGGTGGTGTGCTGGACGAGCAGGACGATGCTGATCGTCAGCATCGCGAAGGGCTGCCGGGCGGCGAAGCCGGGGAGCAGGAAGCTGAGGGCGCCGGGCGTGCGCAGGAGCTGCCCGTAGCCGGGGCGGGCGGACTTGTCGGTCGTGACCGCGGATGTCACGGCCTTGCCTTTCCGCTGCCTGGTAGAGCGTCCCCGTCTGCGGACGGTGCTTCGCCTTGTGAGCGGCCGCACCCGTACATGTGGGAGCCCCGAGAGCTGTCCTCTTGCGCAGAACCGAGTGATACCTGGGCGCCCACTGCGGGAGGGTGCCACGGCCGCTTTGCGGTCGCGCCAGCTCTGCGTCAGGCAGAGTTGGTTCGATTTGTTGTGCCTTCATCATACAGGGAAGGTCGCCACCACGCCCTGTGATTACGACGACAGGCCGTGTCTTCACCTGCGATTAACTGGAATTTCGCATTCAGGAAGCATGGAAACAGGGATGAATCCGGGCAGAATCCATCGAAGATGTTGAATTAGAGTGACGCTCTAACGCTGGGTGACACCGCGCCCCGACCCGCCGCCGGCCCCGCCGCCCGACCCGTTCCCGTTTCCGTTGCCCGTCCCCAGCCACCCCGCGAGCTTGCCGCCCCGGGCCACCGCCCGCAGCCGCGCCTCGGCCGCGTCCCGTACCGGATCCGTGGCCACGACCAGCAGCTCGTCCCCGCGCCGCAGCACGGTCGACGGAAGGGGTACGAAGCTCTTCGCGTCCCGGACCACCAGCGTGACCGAGGCCCCAGGCGGCAGCCGCAGCTCGCTCACCTCGACCCCGTGCATCCGCGAGGCGGGCGGGATCGCGAAGGAGAGCAGGTGTCCGCGCAGCTTCTCCAGCGGGGCCGATTCGATGCCGAGGTCGGAGGCGCCCTCGTCGGTGTCCCCGAGCCGCAGCTTGCGCGCCAGCCAGGGCAAGGTCGGCCCCTGGACCAGGGTGTATACGACGACCAGCACGAAGACGATGTTGAAGACGCGGTCGCTGCCCTCGATCCCGGACACCATCGGGATGGTCGCCAGGATGATGGGGACCGCTCCGCGCAGGCCGGCCCACGACATCAGGGCCTGCTCCCGCCACGGAATGCGGAAGGGCAGCAGGCTGACGAAGACCTCCAGCGGCCGCGCCACCATCGTGAGCACCAGCCCGATGATCACGGCCGGCCAGAAGTCGTGGACCAGCTCGTGCGGGGTGACCAGCAGGCCGAGCAGGACGAACATGCCGATCTGGGCGATCCAGCCGAGCCCGTCCGCGAACCCCCGCGTCGCCGGCCAGTGCGGCAGCTTCGCGTTGCCGAGCACCATGGCCGCCAGGTAGACGGCGAGGAAGCCGGAGCCGTGCGCCAGCGCGCCGGCCGCGTACGCCACCACGGCGATGGCCATCACGGCGATCGGGTAGAGGCCCGAGGCGGGCAGTGCCACGTGCCGCAGTCCGTAGGCGCCGAGGAAGCCGACGGTCAGGCCGATCGCGGCGCCGATGAGCAGTTCGAGCCCGATCTTGCCGAGCAGGACGTACCACTGGTCCACCGGGCCGACGGTCGCGAAGGCCACGACCAGGATCACGACGGGCGCGTCGTTGAAGCCGGACTCGGCCTCCAGGACACCCGTGATCCGGGAGGGGAGCGGGACCTTGCGCAGTACGGAGAAGACGGCCGCGGCGTCGGTCGAGGAGACGACCGCGCCGATCAGCAGGGCTTGGCGCCATTCCAGCCCGACCAGGTAGTGCGCCCCGGCCGCGGTGACGCCCACGCTGACCGCGACGCCCACCAGCGACAGCACGATCGCGGCCGGCAGGGCCGGCTTGATCTCTTTCCACTTGGTGCCCAGACCACCCTCGGCGAGGATCACGACGAGTGCGGCATAGCCGATGACCTGCGTCAGCTCGGCGTTGTCGAATACGACGTTGCCTATGCCGTCCTGGCCTATCGCGATGCCTATGCCGAGGTAGATGAGCAGGCTGGGGAGGCCGCTGCGTGAAGAGATGCGCACCGCCGCGACGGCGATGAGCAGCACGAGCGAGCAGACCAGCAGAAGCTCATTGAGCGTGTGGACAGTCAGCGGGCGACCCTTCCTCGAAGCGCACGGGGGAGCGGGCGGGACGCTCCTCCCGGGGCAGGTTCGGCAAGTAGTTCGTTACCTTACCTAATCTTTGACGTTCTCTTTACGCGCTAACCACATTGTGAAACGTGTGTTCGCCCTTGTCCTCAGCACCTGGACCCCTGGCGGATCACCGGAGCCGGTGCTGCGCCTATGGTTGCTCCCAGCACTGCCAGGACCACCCTGCCCCTCTAAGGACAGCGATGCCCGCCAACGAAACCGCTCCTCCCGTCAAGAAGAAGGGACGACGCGCCCGTCTGATCGTGCTCGTCCTGGTCCTGGCGCTCTTCGCGGGCCTCGGCTGCGGGGCGTACTGGGGTGTGGACAGCCTGCGCGCCTCGTTCCCCCAGACGACCGGCTCCCTCAAGGTTCCGGGCCTGACCGGAACCGTCGACGTCAAGCGCGATGCCCACGGCATCCCGCAGCTCTACGCCGACAACGACGACGACCTCTTCCGCGCGCAGGGCTTCGTCCACGCCCAGGACCGTTTCTGGGAGATGGACGTACGCCGTCACATGACCTCCGGGCGACTCTCGGAGATGTTCGGCTCCGGCCAGGTCGAGACCGACGCCTTCCTGCGCACGCTGGGCTGGCGCCAGGTCGCGCAGGAGGAGTACGACAAGAAGCTCTCGGCGGAGACGAAGAAGCACCTCCAGGCCTACGCCGACGGGGTCAACGCGTACCTGAAGGGGAAGTCCGGCAAGGACCTCTCCGTCGAGCACGCCGCCCTCAAGCTCAGTGACGACTACCGGCCCGAGCAGTGGTCGCCGGTGGACTCGGTGGCCTGGCTCAAGGCGATGGCCTGGGACCTGCGCGGCAACATGCAGGACGAGATCGACCGCGCGCTGATGTCGAGCACGCTCTCGCAGGCGCAGGTCGACGAGCTCTACCCGCCGTACCCCTTCGACCGGAACCGACCGATCGTCGAGGGCGGCAAGGTGGAGGGCGGCAAGTACGCGCCGCAGGGGACCCCGGGCTCCGGCTCCGGCTCGCAGGGCTCCACCGGCACCGGAACCGGCACCGGCACCGGAACCGGCACCGGTACGGGTACCGGCACGAACGTGAGCACCGGCACCGCCACCGGCACCGGCCTCGCCGGCAATGCCACCGCCCAGGGCGCGACCGTCGGCCTGCGCACCCAGATGACATCCCTCGCCAAGACCCTGGACCAGATCCCCGCGATCCTCGGCCCCAACGGCAGCGGCATCGGCTCGAACTCCTGGGTCGTCTCGGGCCGCTACACCACCACCGGCAAGCCGCTCCTCGCGAACGACCCGCACCTCTCCCCGCAGCTCCCCTCGGTCTGGTACCAGATGGGCCTGCACTGCCGCGCCGTCTCGGCCCAGTGCCAGTACGACGTGGCCGGCTACACCTTCTCCGGCATGCCCGGCGTGGTCATCGGCCACAACACCGACATCGCCTGGGGCATGACCAACCTCGGGGCCGACGTCACCGACCTCTACCTGGAGCAGGTCAAGCCCGAGGGCTACCTCTACGACAACAGGGTGCTCCCCTTCACCACCCGCGAAGAAGAGATCAAGATCGCGGGGGAGAAGAGCAAGAAGATCACCGTCCGCATCACCAACAACGGTCCGCTGATCTCCGACCGCAGCGACGAGCTCGGCACGGTCGGCGGCCGCGCCCCCGTCGCCTCCTCGGCCCCCGACCGCGGTCCCGGCTACGCGGTCGCCCTGCGCTGGACCGCCCTCGACCCGGGCAAGTCCATGGACGCGGTCTTCAAGCTGGACAAGGCCAAGACGTTCGACGAGTTCCGCAAGGCGGCCGCCGACTTCGAGGTCCCCTCCCAGAACCTGATCTACGCCGACAACAAGGGCCCCAACGGGGGCAACATCGGCTACCAGGCCCCGGGCCGGATCCCCGTGCGCGGCGCGGGCGACGGCCGCCTGCCCGCCCCCGGCTGGGACTCCAAGTACGCCTGGAAGGGCACCCCGGGCAGCACCACCGGCTGGATCCCGCAGAACGAACTGCCCTGGGACCTCAACCCCTCGCGCGGCTTCATCGTCACCGCCAACCAGGCGGTCGTGGAGGGCGGCACCGGCGCCGGCAAGTACCCGAACCTGCTGACCACCGACTGGGGCTACGGCGCCCGCAGCCAGCGGATCAACGACCTCATCGAGGCGAAGATCAAGGACAGCGGCAAGATCTCGACCGACGACATGCGCGCGATGCAGATGGACAACAGCAGCGAGATCGCCGCGCTGCTCACCCCGATGCTCGCCAAGATCGAGGTCAAGGACCCGGACGTGCGCTCCGCGCAGAAGCTGCTGGAGGGCTGGAACTACACCCAGGAGCCCGACTCGGCGGCCGCGGCCTACTTCAACGCGGTCTGGCGCAACATCCTCAAGCTGGCCTTCGGCGACAAGATGCCGAAGGAGCTGCGCGTCGAGGGCAGCTGCATGAACGTCCACGACCAGACCAGCGGTCCCAACGACGACCTGGCCGAAGTGGTCCGCGAATGCGGCATGCGCGGCAGTGACTCGGCGCAGCCGGACGGCGGCGACCGCTGGTTCGAGGTGGTCCGCCGCCTCGTCAAGGACGAGAAGTCGCCCTGGTGGGCCGCGCCCAAGAAGAACCTGACCGTGCCGGCGACCACCACCCGCGACGAACTGTTCGCACGGGCCATGGAAGACGCCCGCTGGGAGCTGACCGCCAAGCTCGGCAAGGACCAGTCCACCTGGAGCTGGGGCCGGTTGCACCAGCTGACGCTGAAGAACCAGACGATCGGCACCGAGGGCCCCGGCTTCATGCAGTGGGTCCTCAACCGGGGCCCCTGGAACCTGGGCGGCGGCGAGGCCACCGTCAACGCGACCGGCTGGAACGCCTCCAGCGGGTACGGGGTCACCTGGGTGCCGTCGATGCGGATGGTCGTGAACCTCAACGACCTCGACAAGTCCCGCTGGATCAACCTGACGGGCGCCTCGGGGCACACGTACCACTCCAACTACACCGACCAGACGACGATGTGGGCCAAGGGCGAGCTGCTGGAGTGGCCCTTCGGCAAGGAGGCCGTGGACAAGGCGACGGTCGACACCCTGACCCTCAAGCCTTAGCCCTAGCCCTCGACTACGAAAAGCGGATCACTCCGGAAGGGGTGGCCACCGCCTGCACGGGGTGGTCGTGCGGTTCCTCCGGGACCCGCGCGACCACCTCGTCGTCGTAGAGGAGCACCACCAGCGCGGGATGCGCCCCCGCGCGCTCCAGCCGCTCCAGTACGCGGTCGTACGAGCCTCCGCCGCGGCCGAGCCGCATGCCGCGCCCGTCCACCGCGAGTCCGGGCAGCAGCACGGCGTCGGCGCCGGTCACCGCGTCCGGCCCGAGCGCCGGGCCGGTCGGCTCCAGCAGCCGCATCTTCCCGGGGTGCGCGGCCTCGGCGAGGCTCGCCGGGCCCTCGTACGCCGCCCAGTCGAGATCGTTGTCGGGCAGCAGCAGGGGCAGCAGGACCCGCTTGCCGGCGGCGCGCAGCGCATCGAGCAGCTCGCGGGTGCCCGGTTCCGTGCCGACGGAGACGTACGCGGCCACCGTGCGCGCGTCGGCCAGTTCGGGCAGTTCCAGGGCCCGGACGGCGAGCGCGGCGGCCGCCGCGCGGGAGGCGTCGGGGGACAAGGCGCGGCGGGCGGCGAGGAGTTCTCGGCGCAGTTCGGCCTTGATCGGGGCGGCGTGCGGGTTCTCATTCACAGCGAAAGCGAATTTCCTTGGGAATGGGGACATAAGCGGATGTTCCTACCGCGATCTAGTCGAGCGTTCGGTGGGACCCACTATCGTTCTGGGCATGACTATGTTGCACCCCGTGATCAAGAAGGCCGTGATCCCGGCCGCGGGCCTCGGTACTCGCTTCCTTCCGGCGACCAAGGCGACCCCGAAGGAAATGCTCCCGGTTGTGGACAAGCCGGCCATCCAGTACGTGGTCGAGGAGGCGGTCGGCGCCGGCCTCGACGACGTCCTCATGATCACTGGGCGTAACAAGCGTGCCCTGGAAGACCACTTCGACCGGAACTACGAGCTGGAGTCGGCTCTCATCGCCAAGGGCGACGACGACCGGCTGAAGAAGGTCCAGGAGTCCAGCGACCTGGCCACCATGCACTACGTCCGCCAGGGCGACCCGCGAGGCCTGGGTCACGCCGTGCTGTGCGCCGAGCCGCACGTCGGCCGCGAGCCCTTCGCCGTCCTCCTCGGCGACGACCTCATCGACCCGCGCGACCCGCTGCTGCGCCAGATGTCCGACATATACGCCCGCACCGGCGGCACCGTCATCGCGCTCATGGAGGTGGACCCGGCCAACGTGCACCTCTACGGCTGCGCCGCCGTCGAGGCCACCGACGAGGAGGACGTGGTCCGGATCACCGGACTCGTCGAGAAGCCGGACCCCGCGGACGCCCCCAGCAATTACGCGGTGATCGGCCGCTACGTCCTCAACCCCGCGATCTTCGACATACTGCGGGAGACCGAGCCGGGCCGCGGTGGGGAGATCCAGCTCACCGACGCCCTGCAGAAGCTGGCCGCCGACGAGACCGTCGGTGGTCCGGTGCACGGCGTGATCTTCCGGGGTCGCCGTTACGACACCGGGGACCGCGGCGACTACCTGCGGGCCATCGTCCGTCTCGCGTGCGAGCGCGAGGACCTGGGCCCGGAGTTCCGCACCTGGCTTCACCGTTACGTCACGGAGGAGATGTAGGGCCTTGAGCAGTTCCGCACCGCAGGAGACCGGCCACCGTCTGTGGTCCGTGGACGAGCACCTCGCGGACGTCCTCGCCGCCATCCGTCCGCTGGAGCCCATCGAGCTCCAGCTGCTGGACGCCCAGGGCTGTGTCCTGGTCGAGGACGTGACCGTGCCCGTCGCCCTCCCGCCCTTCGACAACAGCTCCATGGACGGCTACGCCGTCCGGGTGGTCGACGTCCAGGGTGCGAGCGAGGAGTTCCCCGCGGTGCTGACGGTCGTCGGGGACGTCGCGGCGGGCAGCGGTGAGCTGCCCACCGTCGGCCCCGGCGAGGCCGCCCGCATCATGACCGGCGCCCCGCTCCCGCCCGGTGCGGAGGCCGTCGTACCGGTCGAGTGGACCGACGGCGGCACGGGCGGCGGCGCGGCCTCCGGGATGACCCCGGCCAGTGCCGCCCCCGAGGGCGCGGCCGGCGAGGTGCGGGTGCACCGCGCGGCCGAGGCGCGGGCGCACGTCCGCTCGCGCGGCAGCGACGTACAGGCCGGGGACCTCGCGCTGGCCGCGGGCACGGTGCTCGGCCCGCCGCAGATCGCCCTGCTCGCCGCCATCGGACGCGGCACCGTCCGGGTCCGGCCGCGGCCGCGCGTGGTCGTGCTCTCCACCGGCAGCGAACTGGTCCAGCCGGGTGAGGCGCTGGCCGCCGGGACGATCTACGACTCCAACAGCTTCGCGCTGGCCGCGGCCGCCCGGGACGCCGGGGCCATCGCCTACCGGGTCGGGGCCGTCGCGGACGACGCCGACACCCTGCGCTCCACCATCGAGGACCAGCTGATCCGGGCCGACCTGCTCGTCACCACGGGCGGGGTCAGCGTCGGCGCGTACGACGTGGTCAAGGAGGCGCTGTCCTCGGTCGGGCAGTCCGTCGGGCAGTCCGAGGACGGCGAGGACGTCGACGGCGGCCGGATGGACTTCCGCAAGCTCGCCATGCAGCCCGGCAAGCCGCAGGGCTTCGGCACGATCGGCCCGGACCACACCCCGCTGCTGGCGCTGCCCGGCAACCCGGTGTCCTCGTACGTCTCCTTCGAGCTGTTCGTGCGCCCCGCCATTCGGGCGCTCATGGGCCTGCCGGAGTCCGAGGTGCGCCGCCCCAGCGTGCGGGCGGTGCTGAAGGCCGACAAGGCGCTCGGCTCCCCGGCCGGCCGCCGCCAGTTCCTGCGCGGCAAGTACGACGCGGAGAGCGGCACGGTCAGCCCGGTCGGCGGATCGGGCTCCCACCTGATCGCCGCGCTGGCCCACGCCGACTCGCTGATGGTCGTACCGGAGGACGTCACCTCGGTGGAGCCCGGGACCGACCTGGAAGTGGTCCTGCTCGGCTGAACCGGGGCCGGTGCGGGTAGCGTGTGTCGCACCACACAGGCCCCGTCCGGGCCCAGAGCGGAGCGGCACAGCAATGAGTACCCAGAGCAGGCTGACCCACATCGACGAGGCCGGCGCGGCCCGGATGGTCGACGTCTCCGAGAAGGACGTCACCACCCGCACGGCCCGCGCCAGCGGACGGGTACTCGTCTCCCCCCGGGTCATCGAGTTGCTGCGCGGCGAGGGCGTCCCCAAGGGCGACGCCCTCGCGACGGCGCGGATCGCCGGGATCATGGGGGCGAAGAAGACCCCCGACCTGATCCCGCTCTGCCACCCGCTGGCGGTCTCGGGCGTGAAGGTCGACCTGAAGGTCGCCGACGACGCCGTCGAGATCCTCGCCACCGTCAAGACGACCGACCGTACGGGCGTCGAGATGGAGGCGCTGACGGCCGTCGCGGTCGCCGGGCTCACCGTGATCGACATGGTGAAGGCCGTCGACAAGGGCGCCGTCATCACGGACGTCCGGGTGGAGGAGAAGACCGGCGGCAAGTCCGGCGACTGGGCGCGCTCGTGAACCCCCCGCGCGGCGGCGAGGTCCACAGCCACACGCATCCGGACGCCCGGCCCGCTCCGGCGCCCGCCTCCACGGGCAGGGCACTGGTCGTCACCGCCTCGAACCGGGCCTCGCAGGGCGTGTACGCCGACAAGGGCGGCCCGCTGCTCGCCGAGGCGCTGGAGAAGCTCGGCTTCGCGGTGGACGGCCCGCGGGTCGTCCCGGACGGCGATCCCGTCGAGCGGGCGCTGCGCGAGGGCGTGGCCGCGGGCTACGACGTCATCCTGACCACCGGCGGCACCGGCATCTCGCCCACCGACCGCACCCCCGACGCCACCGCGCGGGTGCTCGACTACGAGATCCCGGGCATCCCGCAGGCCATCCGCGCCGAGGGCCTGGCGAAGGTGCCGACCGCGTCGCTGTCCCGGGGCCTGGCCGGCGTCGCGGGACACACCTTGATCGTCAACCTTCCGGGCTCGACGGGCGGCGTGCGCGACGGCCTCGCCGTCCTGGCCCGGATCCTGCCGCACGCCGTTGACCAGATCCGCGGCGGCGACCACGCCAGACCGGCGGAATCCTCCGGGAGCGCGAGCTGAACGGCCCCACCTGGCCGGTGGTCCTGAAGGACGGCGACGTCACGCTCCGGCCGATAAAGCTGCGGGACCAGAAGGCCTGGCGCGAAGTCAACCGCCGCAACCGGGACTGGCTGCGGCCGTGGGAGGCCACGATCCCGCCGCCCGCCCCGTGGGGGCCGGTGATCCAGCGGCCGACGTACCGCCAGATGGTGCGCCACCTGCGGGCGGAGGCGAACGCGGGCCGGATGCTGCCCTTCGTCATCGAGTACCAGGGTCGGCTGGTCGGCCAGCTCACCGTCGCCGGGATCACCTGGGGCTCGATGTGCGCGGCCCACGTCGGCTACTGGGTGGACCGCGACGTGGCGGGCCGCGGCGTGATGCCGACGGCGGTCGCGCTCGCGGTGGACCACTGCTTCGGGAAGGTCGGACTGCACCGCATCGAGGTGTGCATCCGCCCGGAGAACGGGCCGAGCCGGCGGGTCGTGGAGAAACTGGGCCTGCGCGAGGAGGGGTTGCGTCCGCGCTACCTGCACATCGACGGCGCCTGGCGCGACCACCTCGTCTACGCGGTGACGGCGGAGGAGGTGCCGGAGGGGCTGCTGCGCCGCTGGCACCGGGCCCGTCAGTCGGAGTCCCCACCGAAATAGATAATCGATTATTCGTTCGATTTATTGGGCTCGGGAAGCCTCCGGATGTCTCCGGTAGCCGATTTGCCCATAACCTGATCCGAAGAATCACAAAAAAAGTCCGTGATATCAGCGAGATCGTGCGACACACCGGCCCAATTGGCCGATCCCTTCGGCCGCGCCCCTCTACGGTGTGAGGTGTGAGCAGCAGCGGCCTCATCTACGCAGTCATTGTCGGGGCCTGGGCCGCCTACTTGGTGCCCATGTGGCTCCGGAGGCAGGACGAGCTGAACGAAGCCCGTCCGACGGAACGCTTCTCCACTGCCATTCGGCTGCTTTCCGGCCGGGCGGGAATGGAGCGCCGTTACGCCAAGGGGCTGCGTGAGCGCGGTGACGAGGAGGCGGAGCCCCAGCCCCACGTGGACCCGGACGCGGTCACGGAAACGGTCGATTCCGTGGAAGCCGACGCCCGGGCCTTCGTCGTGCCCCCGACCAGGGCGGAGCCCAGACCGGCCGCAGCCGAACGGGAACACCGCGCGGAGCGGGCCCGGCGCGAACAGCGCCTCCAGGTCCTCGCGCGCCGCCGGCGCACCACCGCGCTCCTCTTCCTCGTCTTCACCCTCGGCGCGGTCGTCGCCGCGGTGGGCGGCCTGCGCTACCTCTGGGCCCCTGCCGTGCCCGCCCTGCTCCTCAGCGCGTACATCGTGCACCTGCGGGTCCAGGAGCGGCGCCGCTACGAGTTCACGATGGACCGACGGCGCGCCGAGGCGGCCGCCCGCCACCTGAGGGAGAACCGGCCGCGCCGCGGCGACTCCGAGGAGACCACGGTGGCGGGCACCGACCCGGACCCCGCGCCACCGGTCTCCCCGCAGGAGGCCGGGCGACGCGCGCTGGTCGAGCAGACCGACCACGCCGAGTGGGTGGACCAGCAGCGCGAGCGCGAACGCGGCCCCGCGCGCGGTGACAGCTGGGAGCCGGTCCCGGTCCCGCTGCCGACGTACGTGACGGCGCCGGTCGCCCCGCGCGCCACCGGCCCCGCGACCCCGGACGCCTGGAGCGCGACCCGCTCCAGCACGGCCGAGCCGACGGAACCCCGCCTGCGCGCCCAGCCGCAGCCCCAGCCCGCGCCCGCGAAGTCGGACGCGAAGCCCCAGACCACTCCGCGCCCGCGCGGCCAGGGCCGGGGCCGCACACCGCTGTTCGACCAGTACGAGAGCGACGACCGCCCCCGGGCCGCGAACGAGTGATCGGTGACCTGCGCGGACGCTCCGGGATACGCGTTTTGGAGCACCCGCGCGGGGATGCTAATGTTTCACACGTCGCAAGGGCCTGTGGCGCAGTCTGGTAGCGCACCTCGTTCGCATCGAGGGGGTCTGGGGTTCAAATCCCCACAGGTCCACAGACAGGCCGTTCACGACTTAGGTCGTGAGCGAGTCACGAGATCCCGTCCAGTTCATCGAACTGGGCGGGATTTCTCGTATCCGAGGCTTGGTAGGGCATGGATGCCGCTCCGGGAGGCCGGGCGCGGGTCCGTGGACAGGGCGAGCGGAGCATGCGATGGGTTCGCGGGCATGCCGAAGCGGCCGCGGGGCCGGGGTGGCCCTGCGGCGCGCTGTGGCGTCGGTTGTCGATCCTGTTGCCGGTGCGGGGTGTCTAGGGTTCCGGGGGCGCCGGGTCGGTGATCGCCCAGGGTTCGACTTCAGCCGGAGCTTCCGCCTCGTAGGGGTCGGGCGTGGTGGGGATGTGCCCGAGGGTGTAGCGCTCTTCGCGCCACTGGCGCCGGTCGCGCAGGTAGCCCTCGATGCTTCTGAGGTTCTCCACGAGCAGCTGTACGGCGCTCAGCAGGGTCTGGGCGACCCGGCCGCGGCTTTGGCGCCTCTCGCGGGAGTGGAGGAAGGTATCGACGTTCTTGGCGCGCCCGTTGAGGCCTTCGATGTGGCTTCGGAGGCTGCGGTAGGCGCGCTGCCAGGCAGCGCGGCCCCAGGGGAGCTCCTGGCGGAGCTTGGGCATCAGGTCGGCCGGCACGGTGATGGTGGACTGCTGACAGATCGCGGGCCGGTGGTGGCTGGGGCGGTCGGGCGGGCGTACGACGGGGCGGGTGCCGGGATGGGCCTTGCGGGCGCGGGGGTTGTCGAGGTCGACGGTGTGGGATGTTCGGACCGGGCGGGGTGGAGCGGTGCGGGTGCGTGCTCGGGCCGAGGTGGCGTCGCGTTCCTGGGCCCAGGGGCACGTGACTCGGGGGCTGGTGCCCGCAGCAGGGCACTGTCGGCGTTCCAGGCCGCGACTGTCCGCGGACTGCTTGAGCGGGAGCAGGTAGGGATCTGCCTGGGCCAGGCTGGGGAGGAGAGCTTCGCGCTCCGCGCTGCCTTTCGCGCCCGCCATCTGGTGGTAGCCGTCGATGACGCGCTGGGGTGTGTGGGGGCAGAGCAGCTCGCCGGCGATGGCGATGACTCCTTCGACGGCGTCCTTGTCCTTCTTGACCATGGTGGTCTTGTAGTCGAGGACGAGCTTGTAGCCGAGGGCGCGCACGGGTGCGTGGAAGTTCTCGACTCTTGCGTCGGAGTAGGCGAGGTCGCCGGCGAGGTAACCGGGCTGATTCCACAGGCGTTTGACGATGCCGAGCAGGCGCACTGCCTGGGGGCCGATCTCCTTGCTGGGGCTGTGCACGGCCATGCCCATGCACAGCTGGGGGTAGCGGCCCGCGAGATCTGGATCGGTATGTCCGGCGACGAGGAGCGTGGCGCTGTAGCCGAAGGTCTTCTCGCCGCCGCCCGAGACGTGCCAGCCGGCGCTGACCTCCAGGGATGCGTGGCGTCGGGTGCTGGGCCGGGCCCAGGCGGCGATGGCGGTGGTGTCCACCGACAGGTCTCCGCCCCAGTCGTCCATCAGGCTACGTGCGATGGCGATCCGTACGGGCGTGAGCACGAGTTTGTTGGCGATGCGCGAGAGTTCGGGTGTGGCGTCCTGCCCGTGGCGGGGTTGCCAGGCCCGGCGGTAGGGCGCGGTCTCGTGCCGGGCCATGCGGGTGCGCCTGTCATGGCGGGCCGGATCAAGCAGGGTGGTCATCCGGGACCAGGCGTCGTAGAAGCGCTTGGCGGACGCGCGCGTCGCGTCCACATCGGTCGCGTCCACCTGCCTCAGGCCGAAGTACTTCAACCAGGGCTTACGCAGCTTGAACTGCATGCCTTCCCAGGCGTCGTCGACGTTCGTCGTGCGCGTCTCGCGTGCCGCGAGCACCATGCCGACGAGGACGGTCTCGGAGGACAGGCCGCGGGGCCCAGGCCGGGAGGCCTCCAGCCGGGCGAACTCATCAAGCACGCCGCTGGCACGGACCAGAGCGACGATCTGCCGCACATGGCGGTCGTTGAGCCTGGACGGGTGCGGTGAAGGGGCGGGTCGTCGCCTGCGGTGCGGGTTCATGCCCACCCCCGCAGGAGCCGGATGGCGGCGTCCCTGGACAGCTCCGGTACCCACCGCATGTACGCGGCCAGCGACGCGGTGGAGGTCAGCCCGGCTGCCCTGGCGATGAGGTCGGCGGGCACACGGTCGCGCAGGAGCGAGACGATCCAGGTGGCCCGCAGGCGCCGCATGTCCGGCACCGGGATCTTCGGATCCCCGGGACGGTGACGGGCGACCCAGTTGCTGATCGCGTTCTTGGGGCGCTCGACCTTCCGGTCGGGCGCGTACAGGTAGTGAGGTCCGGCGGTCCGGGCCAGTTCCGCGAGGGCCTCCTCCCACAGGGACCGGCACACCACCAGCCGGTCCGTGCCCGGCACCCGTACCGCAACGGCGTCGCTGGGCAGCACGTGGACGTCGGTGCCGCGAACCGAGAGCAATTCGAACGGCAGAAGGCCGCAGCCAGCGCCCAGGGTCAACAGGGCGAGTGCATTGCCGCGCCCGGTGGGGACGGACGGCAGGTTGCAGGCCCACACGTCCAGGCGGGTGAGGTCGCTGGTGCTGTAGGGCTCGGCCCTGGAGCGGTCGGCCTGCAGATGCGGTCGGGCTGCCTCACCCCGTTCGACCCACACGAGGGTTTCGTGCACCCGGGCCAGGACCGACGCGTAGGTCTGGGTCGATTTGGGCTTGAGCTGGTCGTTCTCCAGCAGGCAGCGCGTGATGGTGCTCTGCTCCAGCCAGACGGCCGGGTCGCGCGGCAGGCCGGCCCGCTCGGCACTGACCGCCAGCGCGGCCACTACCCCGAGCACCGTCGTCAGCCTGTAGGGAACGTGGTCCGCGACGGTGGCCACGACCATCCGCACCCCGTCGGCCACCGCTTCCCATTCGGGCGGCGTGTTCTTCGGCCGGTACCGCAGGATCGCGTGGCTCATCTCGGCCTCCAGAACGACATGCCACGAATAGCGGCTAATCAAATAGCCGCATTTGTCGTCATAGTGCACATCGACCTGAAGGAGCGCATCTCGATGCCCGGTGGCACCCAGCGCAGTACGACGCCGAGGGACCTGGCCGCGGATCCGCAGTCGTGGCCCCACGCGGGCCTGGCAGACCACCCCCAGGCCCGGGTCGTCCAGGCCCTGGCTCGGACGCTGGTGGAGCAAATGGCCGAACAGGGGCTCAGCCTGCGGCAGGTCGCCGCACTCAGCGGCGTCAACCGGCAGGCGATCACCAACCTGCTCCAGGGCTCCAGCTGGCCCGATGTCTTCACGGTGAGCCGGTTGGAGGACGGACTCGGAGTGGCGCTGTGGCCGGGCGCTTCGGGGCCGGCCTCGGCCGTGCGGTGACGAACGAAGTGACATGAAAGGCTTCTTTCCGCTCATTCCTCGGTGGAACGGCATGCAGAAATAGGCCACGCGCGCCCGGCGGTCGGTGATCTCCACTAGGCTCGGACGCACGTGAACCGTTGATCAGGGGCGCGTACGGCGCCGCCGGGTGACCGCCCGGCGGCGCCATCCCCATCAACAAAGTGATCAGGGGCAGACGTCTTCGCTAGGCGGCCTCCGGGTTCTCGGGCGCGCGAGCCACCGTGTAGATGCTTGGGCCCACCTTGGACGCCCGTCCCTTTTTGACGAGCCGGTTCAGGGCAGTGCGTACGTCCTCGACGGGGCGCTTCGAATTTCCGAGCTTGTCCGTCCGGCCCTGCTCCCGCAGGTGGAGGATCGTCTCCCGGACGTGGTCGACATGCATCGGCCGGTCCGAGGTCGCAAGGATGACCAGGATGAAATCCTGCAGCGTGTTCGATTCGTCATCGCGCACGTCGCCCAGATCTGGGGACTCGCCAGGATGGCCCTCGTCGGCTTGCGAGGTGTCTTCCGACGCCCCGACAGGATCCCCGATGCCCAGATCGGGCAGGGACTCAGTCAGGGACTCGTACAAGCCTTCGAGGCGGGAGAGTCGACCCTGGGCGGCTGAGAGCTGGGTGGTCAGGTCTTCGCAGAGACCAGCTTGTGCGTCGAGCTCCTCCCGCACCAGTGCAAGCGTGTCGAACAGCACCGAGCGCCGGTCCGCTCCCGCAGTCATGGACCCCTCCCACAGCTCACCGCAACATCAACTCGCGCACACCCTACGGTGGTTCAAGACCGTCGGGGGAGAGATCGGCAAAAGCTGTAGGGGGAATGATCCCTCTGCCGAAACTCTGCTGTAGGGCTTGCCCGCACTGCAGCTACGGGAAGCCAGTTGTACTGGCGGGCGTGTACGCGGTTGACAGCTGCCTGGCGTCGCCGAGGCGATCCGCATCTGGGATGGCGGGCCGAGTGGATGTCACAGCATCCGCAAGACTCCGAGCCGACCCCGAACAGACACGGGCCCGCCACCTCCGGGGTTTCGGAGGTGGCGGGCCCGTGGTCAGGCGGCTGGGGTTAGCTGGTGGCTCCCAAGGGTGTGGCGAGGCCGGGTGCGCGCCAGCGTTGGTTGTTGCCGTAGGCGCAGTCGAACAGCTCCAGTTGGTTGCCGTTGTTGGTGCGGCCGTACGGCACGTCGAGGCAGCGGCCGGATTGCGGGTTGTAGAAGCCGCCGGTTGCCGTGGGGAGCCACTGCTGGTTGTAGGCGCCGGTGGCGCAGGTCCACAGGATGATCGGGGTGCCGTTGGCAGTGCCGCCTCCTGCGATGTCAACGCACTTTCCGCCGATGCGAATTTCACCGGCCTCGGTGATGACGAACCTCTGAGCAGGGTCGTCGTCGGTGTTGCTGCAGTCCCAGATGTGGATGCGGTTGCCGTCGGTGCTGGTGCCACCGGGGTTGTCTGCGCACTTGGCGGAGTCCAGCGCGGTGACGAGCTTGGTGCCGTTTGCGGTGGGGACGGTGGAGTGGTTGTAGACGGAGACGTTGCTGATGCCGCCTTCGAAGAAGGACGACGGCTTGCTCGCGGTCTTGTAGCGGCCCATGACCAGGGGGCCGGTGGCGTTCCATGCGTTGGTTTTGGCGTGGTGGCCGGTGCCGGCCAGGGTGCCGTTGACATAGAGGGCGATCAGGCCCGTCCGGTCGTCGTAGGTGGCCGTGAGCTGGGTCCAAACCGCGGACTGGACCTTGGCGGCATCGTTCATGACGATCGTCTGGTCGTAGTCCCAGCCGTCGTCGTCCCTCTTGGACATACCGAACCGCCAGGTGCCGTCCTGGTCGTGCCAGATCATGAACCCGCTGGCGTGTTGCCCGTCCTGGCTGAGGACGACGCCGGTGGCCTTCTTGGACTTGGCCCAGGCGGAGACGGTGAAGCTGCGGGTGGTGTCGACGGCAGGCTTGGCAGCGGTGACCGTGCCGGTGGTGCCATCGAAGTTGACCACGACGGTGCCCGCGCCGTTGATGGTGTCAGCCGCCCAGTTGGCGCCGGTGGTGCTGAGGGTGGCGTTGTTTCGGCCGCGCAGGTCGGCAGCGATGATGCTCTTGTCTTCGTTCATCTTCCAGTGGGCGGTGGAGATGCGGGCGTCGCCCATGGTGTGGCCAGCGGCGAACCCGGTGACCTTGCCGGAGGCGGCGACGCCGTTCCAGGTGCGCAGCCGGTGGAGGCTGTCAAGGGCCCAAAGGTCGGGGATGCCGTCGGCGCTGGTGTCGCCGGAGGTGCCGACGACGGGGTGGGTGGTGGCCTTGACGCCGGAGCTGATCTTGGTGCGCTTGGTGTGGTCGCCGAGGGCTGCGGGGTTCCCGGCGACGTTGGCGTACTGGTAGATGTCGCCGGTGGTGTTGTCGCGGGCCCAGACGTCGGGGAGGCCGTCGCCGGTGGCGTCACCGGGGGCGATGAGCGTGAGGTTGTCCCAACCCGTGGGGCTGAGGACGAGCACGACAGGGTCCCGTACCTCACCGGTCGTACCGGTGCCCTGGAACAACATCAATGCGCTGTTCGTACCGTCGCTCTCCACGGTGATCAGGTCGTTCCGAGGCTTGACGTCGCCCGCTTCCGGCAGTGCGTCACCGACGGCGAGGATCTGCTTGACCCGTGTCCAGGTGCCCGCGTACTCGGCGCCACAGGGCTGGCCCGTGGCGGCGACGCGACACTCTTCTGCGCCAGGCCGCAGGACATCCGCGGCCTTCATTTTGCTGTAGTAGAGACCGCCGTTGGCTTCGAGTCCGCCTTGAGTGAGGGAGTTGCGGTAGAGCCTGAGCTGTCCGTCGCGGTATGTCCATAGATCGTCGATGCGGATGCCGTTGCCGCCACGGTGGGTGATCAGGGTGCCGTTGCCCCAGCTCTTGCCGTCGGGGCTGTTGGCTGCGTTGGAGGCAACGACGCCAGCGGCTGCGGGGTCGGTGGCGGTCGGGTAGACGATGAGGTCGCCGTTGTCGGCGGGTGCGATGAAGTCGACGCGTTCGTCGCCGGTGATGTCGCCGAGGGTGGTCTTGGCGTTCGGGTTGTCGGGGACGTAGAAGGTGTACGTCTGCTGCTGCGAGCGGTTGCCGGCTCGGTCCACGGACTGGACGCGCAGGATGTTGGTGCCCCAGGTCGTGGGAGTCAGCGGGATGGCTGCGCTGCCGTCTGCAGCGGGGTCGACGCGGTTGGCGCCGCCGACGGGGATGTTCGAGTTAAAGGCCCACTCGTAGTACAGGACACCGCTGGTGGCGTCGGTGGACTTCACGGTGAAGGTGCCGGGCTGGCCGATGTGCTTGGTGGAGCCGGGCAGGGTGCCGGAGGGCGGGTACTCGGCCGAGGTGACAACCGGTACCGAGGGCGGTTGGGTGTCCATGGAGAAGGTGCAGCCGGTGACCCAGGCGGATGCCATGTCCCCGTCGCCACCCTGGATGCGCCAGTAGTACGTGTGCCCATCAACCAGGTTCTCGGGATACGCGGCGGCGACGTGGGTGCCGGTGGCCTGGTCGCGCCATCCGCTGTCGTAGACGAGAACGTCGCCGGCCGCGTCGTAGACGAAGAAATGGGCGTCGTTGGGCTGCTCGTCCGGGTCGCCGATCCAGGCGCTGATGTTGAATCCGCCGTAGCCGGTGGCGCCAATCCAGCCGCAGCCGTCGCCGTTCGGGTTCTGCGGCGCGGGGGACATGGCGAGGGCCCACGGGTTGTACGGGGGCCGGTTGTACTCGATGTACAGGAAGGGCAGGTTGTTCTTGTCGCGGGTGAACCGTTTGAAGGAGTTGTTGCTGCTGCTCTTGGCCTCGTTGGAGGCGAAGAGGCCGTAGGTGAGGCTGCCGCGCCATTCGTTCGCGGCGAGGTGGTCGCGTACGTCCCACTCACCACGCGTGGTGGAGCCAGGGCAGCCGGAGCCGCCCGCGCTGTTGAGGGAGGTGGTGCGCAGGACCTCCCAGTCGCGGGGCTGGGTGTTCCAGGTGATGTCGGAGAGCAGCGGTTCGGTGGAGTGCAGGTCCACGTTGTACGTGTTGCCGCAGGTGGCGTCGGCTGCGTACGACTGGGTCGCGAAGAAGGACGCCTTCTTGATGCTCTTGTCGCGCAGGTCGCTGGTGTCGAGCTGGACGTAGTAGCGCTCCAGGCCCGTCCTGGTGCGCCAGCGCTGGTAGCCGACGCCCGGGTCGTAGGTGTCGCCGTAGTCGTCGTAGTTGACGGTGGTGGGGTAGGCCTCCTGGACCCAGGCCCAGTGTTGGGTGCCGCGGCTGGTGGGCGTCCAGGCCGGGTCGATGTAGACCGGGTAGGCGGTAGCGGGGTCGGTCAGGAAGGCCTGGTCCGGGGTGAGGGCGAGTGAGTCCTTGCCCAGGTCGGCCTGGAGCCGGGTGACCTTGGCGGAGTCGCCCGGGCCGTCGCTGTCCGAGGCCGACTTGACCGGCTCGTCGTCCGCGCTCTCGGAAGCGGTGGCCGCCTGGGAGAACGCGCCGACGCTCGATGGCTTGGCGAGGGGGGCCTGGACGGGGGCTGTGGAGTCCCACATGGTCGGGGTCGGCGCGTGGAAGACCGTACGGCCAGAGGCGTCGGTGGCCTTCAGGTTGCCGTTGGCGTCGGCGGAGACGGTGACGCCCTGGCCCTTGAGGCCCGTGGTCAGCTTGGCGAGCTTCGGGTGCTTGGCGGCCTCGGCGGACTTGACGACGAGGATTTGGGAGATGCCGCCGCCCTCGTCGGCCGTCACCTTGAGGTCCGTGCCCGGGACCACCTCGCGGTAGACGGCGCTGGCACCTTCAAGCGTGGGTACGGGAAGCGGATCCGGCCAGCTCAGCAGGAGCTGTTTGCCGTCCTGGTCCAGAGTGGCAAGCGGTGTGGTGCCGCCGCCGGACAGGGCCAGGCCGCTCATCGAGGCCTTCGGACGGAGCGTGCCGTCGGCCGCCTTGACTAGCGTTGCGTCCAGATCGGCCCACTTGCCGTCGCGCTTGGTGCGCAAGGGGGCGACGCTGCGGGTCAGGCCCAGTGTGCCGTCCGGGTTGGCCACCACGGTGTCGGTCTCGGTCGTCGCGGCCGGCACGGGCACGGGCTTCCCGGTGCGCTTGGCCTCCGCGAGCGCGGCGTTCTCCGCCCGCTCCCGTTCGGTCGTCGGCCGCTCCGGCGGTGTCTGAGCGGCCGGTGCGGTCGGCTTGTCCACTGCCGCGGCGCTCGGTGCCGCGCCGACGGATGTGACGGACAGGGCCAGGGCGACCAGTCCTGCCAGCGCGACCGGCCGACGGGCCGGTCGCATTCTTCGCAGTATTCCCCCCACGGGAACTCCCCAGTGTGATCGTTTCCGACAACTGGGCCCGAACGCTAACAGCCCATGCGATCAGGCCGCCTGCGATTGGGAATTCGGAACTCGATATTCCTGGTAACTATTTCGCAGGATCGTGATAAATCGATCGCCGCAATCAAGCCATCGCGCAAGGGAACGGTCGGATTTCAGGCAATCTTCGAAACTTCGCAGGCGGGGTGGAGGTGTCTTGTCCGGATTGGTTCATGTATTGCGAACGGTCAACAGGCTAGGCTCTCGGGCCAATTGATCCACTCGGCGACCGTGGGGGGAATGCCGTGTCGGTACCAGCGGCTGGACTTCGAGCGATGAGAAGAAACTCGAAGATCAAACAGCGCATCGCAGTTCCACTGTTAGTTGCACTCTCGCTGCTCGTCGGGTCGGGCACTGCCCAGGCCGCGCAGTGGCAGCCAAAGGATCAACGCCGCTGGTCACCGGGCGCATTGAAGAAGACTGAGTCGGTCTCTGGGAAGAACGCTCCGAAAGGTGATCCGAAGATCCTTAAGGGTGACAGTGCCGCAGCCTGGCGCCCGAAGGACGTGTACTGGCCGCCTGCTTCTCAGGCCGAGGTGGATCTTGGTGCTCCACCACCTGCTGCTCCGCGCGGTTCGCTTCTCACCGCGCCGGCACCATCCGGTGTACCGGCGGCTCCCACCGCCGACCCAAGCCGCGCGGGCGCTGCTCCCGTCTGGGTGAGCCCCGCGTCGGCCAAGGACGCTCCGCGCGCAGGCAAGGCCGCCGTACAGCTCAAGGACAAGGCCGCCGCCGAGAAAGCCGGCATCCAGGGCCTGCTGCTCGCAGTACGTCCGGCCGGGGAATCGGTGAAGGCCGGTCCGGTCAAGGTCTCGGTGGACGTATCGCACATCGCGGGCGCCTTTGGCGGTGACTGGCTCTACCGGACCCGCCTGGTCACACTGCCGCAATGCGCCCTGACCACCCCGGAGCGTGCGGAGTGCCGTAAGCAAACACCGGTTACCACCGTCAGGGACGGAGACCGGGCCGGGCTGCTCAGTGCGGAAGTACCCCTCAAGGACGGCTCCGCAGCCGAGGGCGCGCGCACGAATGTTGCTTCTGCTGCTACAGGCGGAGCTACGGTGCTCGGCGTGACGAGTACGCCAGGCGGCCCTGCCGGCACGTACGCCGCCACCAGCCTGGCACCTTCGGGCAAGTGGACCAGCGGCGGGAACGCCGGTGGCTTCTCCTGGTCGTACCCGATCGCCGTACCGGATGGACTGGGCGGCACCAAGCCCACCATCGAGCTCTCCTACAGCTCTCAGGCCGTGGATGGCCGCACCGCAGCGACGAACAACCAGGCCTCATGGATCGGAGAGGGCTGGGACTACTCGCCCGGCTTTGTCGAGCGGACCTTCAAGCCGTGCGCCAAGGACGGGCAGGCCGACTCCAGCGAGCAGTGTCTGGCCGGCCACAATGCGACGGTCTCCCTGAACGGCAAGTCCTCGACCCTGGTGCGCGACGACACGTCCGGCACCTGGCGGCTCGAGAATGACGACGCCTCGAAGGTCGAAAAGCTGACCGGCGCGACCAACGGGGACAACAACGGCGAGTACTGGAAGATCACCACCCCTGACGGGACCCAGCACTACTTCGGCGTCGGCCGTAAGCCCGGCAGCACCACCGCACCTGCCACCAACTCCGCTTGGACCACTCCTGTCTACGGCAACAACGCGGGCGAGGAATGCAACAAGTCCACCTTCGCCGCGTCGTGGTGCATGCAGGCCTGGCGCTGGAACCTCGACTTCGTCGTCGACCCGCGCGGTGGCGTGACCACCCACTGGTACGACACGGAGACCAACCGATACAAGCGAGGGGTCTCGGCCGAGACCCCGGACGGCACGCTCACTTCGTACATTCGTGGCGGCACCCTCGCCAAGATCACCTACGGCTCGAAGCTGGCCGATGCCGACACGGTCAAGCCGACCGCCCAGGTCATCTTCGGCACCTCCGAGCGGTGCCTTCCGGAGAAGGACGTCTTCGACTGCGCTCCGGCGAAGCTGACCAAGGCAAACGCCACCAAGTGGCCGGATGTCCCCTTCGACCAGAACTGCGGGACCACGGGCGTCTGCGAGAACTACTCCGCAACCTTCTGGACCACCAAGCGCCTCACCACGATCAGCACGCAGGTCCTCAACACTGCCGGCGGTTACGACAACGTCGACTCCTACGAGCTCACACACGAGTTGAACAACCCGTGGGACGGTACAGCCCCGTCTCTGTGGCTGGCCTCGCTGACCCGTACCGGGCATGATGGGGCGACCGCGCTCCCCAGTAAGCCGGTCATCTTCTACGGCAAGCTGCTGAACAACCGCGTTGATTCCAGCATCGACAACCGGCCGGCCATGAACCGGTACCGCATCCGCGCGATCGTCTCCGAGACCGGCCAGGTCACGGACGTCGGCTACGCCGACCCGGACTGCGCGCCGGGCGCCGGGCTCCCGTCCTCGAAGGACGGGAACACCACCCGCTGCTTCCCGGTCTACTGGAACCCGGACGAGAAGAGCCCGCTCGACCCGAACCTGGACTGGTTCCACAAGTACGTCGTCACCCGCGTCACCGAGCTCGACAACTTCAGCGGCTCACGTCCGCAGGAGGTCCGCTACGAATACGTCGGCGGCGCCGCGTGGCATCGAGATGACGAGGAACTGACCGAGGACAAGCGCCGCACCTGGAACCAGTTCCGCGGCTACGAACAGGTCATCACCCGCGCCGGCACCGCCCCCGACCCCGTCTCCAAGACCGCGACCTTCTACCTGCGCGGCATGGACGGCGACGTCAAGGCCGATACCACCAAGCGCACCGCCACCTTCACCGGTCTGGCGGGGAACACGGTCAAGGACTCCGACCCGCTCGCCGGCACGGTCCGAGAGACCCAGACCTTCGCTTCCGACGGCGGCGAACTCGTCGCCGTCTCCCAAAACGAACCCTGGCTCTCCAAGGTCACATCCACCCACAGCCGCGGCACCAAGCTCCCCGCGCTCACCGCCCAGATGCAGCGCGAGGGTTCCTCCCGCGAGAAGAAGCTGCGCGCCGACAAGACCTGGCAGACCACCTCGGAGACCGTCAAGTACGACGAGACCTACGGCATGGAGGAATGGACCCGGGACCAGGCGGACGGGCTTCCGGACACCTGCACCACTACCTCCTACGCACGCAACACCGCCGCCTGGATGATCGACCGCGTCGCCGAGACCATCCAGATCCAGAGCAGTGACTGCGCCGCCACCGCGACCGAGGCAAACACCCTCAGCCGTAACCGAACGTCCTACGACGGACAGGCCCACGGCACCCTGAACGGCCCCGGCCAGGTCACCAGCACCGAGGAACTCGACCGCTTCGAAGCCGCCCAGCCCAAGTACACGGTCAACTCAACCCTCGCCCACGACGCATACGGGCGCGTCACCAGCAGCACCGACGCGGCAGGGGCCAAGACCACGACGACCTACGAACCGGCCGCACCGGCACGCGCCACCACCATCAAGGTCACCAACGCCAAGGACTGGACGACCACCACCACCCTGCACCCCCTGCGTGGCACACCCGTCAAGACGGTGGACCACAACAACCGCACCACCGAAGCGACCTACGACGCACTGGGCCGAACCACCGCCGTCTGGCAACCGGGCCGCGCCCCCAGCGACAGCGCCAGCAAGGTGTTCACCTACGACCTCACCAACACCGGCACCAGCTCCGTCAGCACCCAAACTCTCCGGTCCAACGGATCGTACGCGACCTCGATCAGCATCCTCGACGGGCTGGGACAGCAGATACAGGTCCAGGCGGACCCACAGATCGAGGCCGTCGGCCGCCGCCTGATCACCGACACCTGGTACGACAGCCACGGACGTGCCGTCAAAACCAACAACACCTACGTCAACGCAGACTCCGCCCCGGTGAAGACCCGCTTCCTCGCCGACGAGAACATGGTCCCCGCGACGAACACCACGCTCTACGACGGCCTCGGACGCGCAGTCGCCAACGTGTTCTCCTCCAAGGCCCAGGAACAGTGGCGCACCGTCACCACCTATCCCGGAGCCGACCGCACCGACACCACCCCGCCCAAGGGAGAAAGCGCGAGCAGCGTCGTCACCGACGCCCAAGGCCGCACCGTCGAGCGGCGCAAGTACAAAATCGGCACGCCCGAAGGCGAATACGACACCACCCGCTACGCCTACAACACCGACGGCAAGCTCACCCGGATCACCGACCCGGCCGGCAACGCCTGGACCTACGAGTACGACCTCCACGGACGCCAGACCCGCTCGGTGGACCCGGACAAGGGCACGTCCACGGTCACCTACGACGCCGCCGACCGGCCCGCGTCCACCACGGACGCCCGCGGCACGACGGTCTTCACCAGCTACGACATCCTCGGCCGCCCGACGTCCCGAAACCAGAACACCATCGACGGACCCAAACTGGCGACCTACGAGTACGACACCCTGCTCCCCGGCCAGCCGACCGCCTCGACCAGCTGGGTGGACGGCAAGCCCTGGCGCCAGGAGACCACCGGCTACGACATCGGCTACCGGCCCACCGGCACCAAGCTGACCGTCCCGGCCGGCGAAGGAGCCCTCACCGGCACCTACACCTCCACCACCACCTACAACCCCATCACCGGACTGGAACAACGCACCGACCTGCCCGCAGCCGGCGGCCTGCCGCTCGAGAAACTCAGGACCAGCCGCAACGCCAACGGCCTGCCCCTCTCCTACGGCTCGGACAACGTCAATTACGTCAACTTCACCGACTACGACGAACTCGGCCAGGTCCGGCGCACAACCTTCGGCGACGACCCCAAGCAGGTGAGCTTCACAAACACTCTCGACCCGGCGACCGGCCGCCTCTTGCGCACCCAGCTCAACAAGCAGGACTGGGCCGACCAGGTCGACAGCACGGACTACACCTACACCCCGGCAGGCGACGTCACCTCGGTCACCCACATGCAGAACGTCACACGTGAAACCCAGTGCTTCGCCTACGACCACCTCCGCCGCCTGACCCAGGCCTGGACCGACACCGGAACCACCACCACCCAGCCCGGCCCGTCCGTCCCCGGCATCGGCAACTGCACCAACATCACGCCCCAGCCTGGGAAGATCGGAGGCCCGGCCCCGTACCACCAGTCCTTCACGTACGACGTGACCGGCAACCGGACCACCTCCACCGACTACGACCCGGCAGGAGATGCCGCCAAGACCGTCACCAACACCCACACCTACCCGTCCCCGGGCTCCCCGCGTCCCCACGCCCCGACCTCCACCACCAGGAAGACGGGCAGCGCACCGGCGGTCACGAGCGACATCACGTACGACGACACGGGCAACACGCTCACCCGTCCCGGTGCCCCGGGATCCACCCAGTCCTTGACCTGGACGCCCGAGGGTAAACTCGCCTCGGCCACGACCCAGGCGGGCACCTCCACATACGCCTACGACGCCTCCGGCAACCGCCTGCTCCGCAAGGACCCCGGCAAAACCACCCTCTACCTCGGCTCGACCGAGCTCACCCTCAACACTGCGGCCAACACGGTCACCGGCACCCGCTACTACGCCACACCCGGCGGCACCACCATCGTCCGCACCTCCGACGGCAAGGTCTCCTACGTCGCCGCAGACCACCACAACACCGGCACCACCGACATCGACGCAGCCACCCTCCAGGTCCAGCGCCGCGCCACCAAGCCGTTCGGCGAGGACCGAGGCGCGCCGCCGGCCGCCTGGCCAGGCGAACGCGGCTTCGTCGGAGGCACCCAGGACAAGACCACAGGCCTTACCCACCTCGGAGCACGCGAGTACGACCCGGTCCTCGGCCGCTTCATCTCGGTAGACCCGCTGATGATCCTGGACGACCCCCGCCAGCACAACGCCTACCAGTACGCCAACAACAGCCCCCTCACCGAGTCGGACCCGACCGGCAAAGCCCTCGAAGAGTGCAAGAGCGGCATGTACACCTGCACCAACGCCGGCACTAAGCCCACCGGATACGGAAACAACTACGAACGAGAAGTCACCAGCAGCGGCGGAACACTCTCTCCCGAGTACCTGGAGCAGAAGAGACGCAGCAGCTATGCGTGCCGCAAAGACCCCGACTGCAAGAAGTACCGCGGAACATCGAAGTCCTCGACTACTAAGCCGGAGAAGAAGACTCTTTGGGCGTCGCTCAAGAGGGGGCTGAATTCTAAGTGGGAGGGTGTCAAGAACTCGACTGTCGGCCAGTGGGTCGGAGACCATTGGGAGGACATCAAGCTGGTCTCGACCGTCGTTGGGTTCGGCGTGTGCATCGTGGCCACTGTTGGCACATGCATGGCGGTAGGAGCTGGTATAGCTCTTGGAAAGTTCGGCGGCGATTGGATCGCGACCGGGCAGGCTGATGTGAACGCGCTAGCCAAGGACCTGGCGTGGGTGAGCGTTGGCGGAGGAACCGCGGCAGCGTTCGGAAGGGCCTTCGGTGGGGCTTCTACGTGGTCACAGGCGTACCACACCAGCGCTTTCGTCCGAGGGCCGTCGGTACGCATGGTCCAGCCAGCCAACAGTACGCGGCATGCGGTAATGCATCAGACCACCCGCATGAAGTGGGGTGACTCGTATGCCAACATGAGCGTCAACGCTGGGTTCAACACGATGTTCTGCGGCTCTGGTAGTGCGAGCCTCGGCTCCTACGGAGGGGCCTGCTAGCAGAGCAGTACACCCTGGGATGATGGGCCCCTCCTGGCGCTGTGCGCCGGGAGGGGCCCCTACAAGGAAGGCGCAGCGGTGCACAGAGAACGTCGGACAGTTCTGCGTCGGAAGACCTTCGTATCCCTGTCTGTGGTCTTTACGGCGCTGCTCGGGGCGTTCGCCGCAGGGGCCTTGGTGAGCATGGCGGACAGCGGGCCTGACAAGGACGCGCTCACTGTCATGGCTGCCATGCTGGGAGGGATCGCGTTCATTCGGCGGATCACAGGGTCGCGCATTGTGCTCGAGAAGGAAGTCGTGTCCGTAGTTAACCCGGTGTTCACCCATGATGTGCCCTATCGTCAGGTGGCAAGGGTGGCGCCCGACAGTGGGGGAACCCTGACCATCACCACGACGCGTGCCGTCGCGATCGGATCTTTCGGATTCGCTGGCTCAATCACCGACCACTTTGTCGGCTCCACTGACCGAGCCGTGTCCCAGATCAAGGCTGGCCTCTTGGAGCGACGCCATCTGAGCGAAGACTCACCCGTAGTCCGGCGCTACACACGGGCATGGGTTGCTGACGGTTGCGCTGTTGCGATGCTCGTGTGCATCGTTCTCGCTGTCACCGCAAGTGGCTGACTACGAGTCTGACGGAGATGGAAGGCGCTGAGAAGGGGGCCTGAGGTTTTGCTGGACGGACTCGCTCATCCGTGGTTGACCTGGCCCAGGAGAGAGAACGTCCCGGCAGAAGATCAAACCAGTTCGGGACGCCCGGCCCGGCTTCAGTCGAGGGTGATGGGGCCGTCCGGGAGCCAGCCGTCAAGGTAGCCGTTGGTGAGGTTCGACGTGTCTTGGAGGAGCCGGCCAGCAAGGTGACTGTCGAGGTGGAGCCGTGAGATCCACATGACGGTCTTGCCGGCGGGCGGGAAGTCTGTCCGGGCGATGAAGTAGTGCACGTCCGTACGTCGGCCCGCTTCGGGTCTGCTCCATCGGCGTCCTGTGACGGCGCCCCACCGGATCTCGGATGTGCCCATGAGATCGAGGGCGAGGGCGGAGGCGGTGTGGGTGTAGGACCCGCGAAGGGGCACCTCGCGTTCGGGCAGCGCCCAGGTCTGGGGCCGAGGAGGTGTGGGGCGGACAAGCGCGATCAGTTCGTCGCTGTCGATCACGATCAGCCGAACGAGCCTTCGCAGGCGCGGTGCGGGAAAGTCCATGCCAGACAGCCTGCGGTCCGGCTGGTTGAGTAGCCAGGCGAGTGGTCCGTGTGGCGGATTGCCTGTGTGGGTGTGCATGTCAATGGGGGAAGCGATCTTCGCTGGGGTGGGAAGGCCGTATGCCCGGTTAGTCGTCGCTACTGGTCAGGGCCACTCGTGAACAGCCCACAGACGACAGTTCGCGAGTAGCTCTCGGGAACGTCACGAGATCCCGTCCGGTCGAAAGACCGGGCGGGATCTCGGCGTTTCGCCGACCCGCGCCAGTGGAGCCGGGCGGCCGAGTCGGGTACGGCGAAGTCGAAAACCCCATGCATCCCCCGATCATCAGGCGGCTAAACTCCGCCTGCTCGGTAACTCCCGTGATTGTCATTGGGGTCGGGCCTGCTTGGACTGGGGGGTTCATGAGCTTGTTGTCCCTGCGTGGACGTGTGCGGCACAGACGGGGGAGGGCCCGCGGGGCGGTCGTCTCGGCTGTGTTGACGTTGGCCGTTCTGGCCTCGGCCGGCGGTCAGGCCGGAGCCGCTTTCGCGGCGGCCGCGCCGCCCGCCGCGGAGGCTTCGCCGCAGACGGAGACCGCTCCGCCGGCCGTGGCCGGGCCCAAGGCGGCGCCGAAGGCGGACCCGAAGGCCGAGCACGAGGCCGCCGTTCGGGCGCTGCGGGAGAGCGGGGTGGAGGGCGCGTGTCCGGCGACGGTGGCGCCGCACACGGTCGTCGACTGTGTGGTCGACCCGTACAAGACCGTGTCCTTCGCGCTCACGCTGCCGCAGCAGAAGGACCTGGTGTTGCTGGAGGTCCTCGCCACGAGGGGTTCCGCCTATCCGAAGCTGGTCGCGCCCGACGGCGCCACGGTGACGTGCGAGAACGTCCGCGGGGCGGGGTACGGAAACGGGCTGGTGCGTTGTCCGACCAACCAGGCGGGCACGTACACCCTTGAGGTCAGGGACGGCAGCGGCACGGAGAACGGAATCTCCGTTTCGTACGTCCCGCTGCTCTCCACCACCGGGTGCAAGGCGGTGGGCGCCGCCGGCCTCAAGCTGGGTGCCCCGACCGTGTTCCCGGGCTCGCTCCCGGTCGGCTCGGCCGGTGACTGCTACGCGCCGGACGTGACCGTGAACGACGTGCTGCGCGTGCACGCGTCCTCGTACGGCGTCCTGCGGACCGTCTACGACGCCACGGGCAAGGAGGTCTGCAGCTCCAGGGACTATTCGAGCGAGGCCCTCGACTGCAAGCTCACGGGCGCCGCGCCGTTCCGCGTGACGGTCGCGCAGACCTCGGGTTCGGCCGAGACCTACGAACTCACCCTCGCGCGGCTCTCCAAGCCCGAGGGCTGTGTGGCCGTGGAGCCGCAGGCGTTCGGGGTCTCCCCGGACCTGAGTCCGACGGCGCGCTGCCGCACGCTGAAGGTCGCGCAGGCCGCCTGGTACACCTTCAGCCCGGTGTCGGGCGAGAACAGCCTGTACGGGCGGCTGTTCACGCCCGACGGCACGGAGCTGGTCGCCGGCTGCTCGCAGGGCGCCTGCGACCTGACGCCCGGTGAGTACACCTGGGTGGTCGACGCCGGGATCACCGCGGCCGGTGCGTTCGGTTTGGCCTTCCACTCCTCCAAGGAGACCCGGGGCTGCACCGCGACCCACGACAACGGCCTGGTGGCCGGTGCCGCGACCGGTACCTTCGGCGCAGCCGGGCAGAAGCTCTGCCTGACCCTGCCGACCGCCACCGGCAAGGGCGTGTACCTGCTGAACCGGCCGCCGGCGGACGGCACCGGTGTCGCCACGGTGGTCTACGACGCGGCCGGCACCAAGCAGTGCGATACGGGCGGTTCCTCGTACCACGTCTGCAAGCTGACGGGCACCGCCCCGTTCCGCGCGGTGCTGAGCGGCGATGCGGCCAAGGCGTACGCCCTGGTGGTCCACCGGACCGGCGAGACCGCCGGCTGCGCCGTCTGGCAGCAGACCGGGTTCGACGGTTCCTGGGGCGCGGAAGTGCCGCTCGGCGCGGGCGTGTACCAGCAGTGCCTGAGCCTGCCGGCCGACAAGCACTCCGCCGCCGAGATGGTCGACTACACGAACCTCCAGAACAAGGTGAACGGCTCGGTCCAGCTGGTCGACCCGGCGGGGACCACGGCATGCTCGACGGTCGGCAGTTCGACGACGACGTGCGTGCTCACCCCTGGTGTCCCGTACACCGCCATGGTGCTCTTCAGCGGGTGGGGATCGGACACCTACAAGCTGGTCCGTCGTGACATCTCGCCGACCGCGAAGTGCACGGCCCCGGCCTCGACCGCGGTCGGTGGCCAGTCCGTCGGGTTCGATCTGACCTCGGCGCTGGACGCCCGTTGCGTCCGGGTCACCGGTGCCGCCACGGACAAGTTCTGGCTGGCCGAGCGGACGCTCGGGCAGCCCCGGTACGAGCCCTCGGCGCTGGCGATGGTCGTCGACGCCGACGGCAAGCACGTCTGCCGGCAGTGGGGCGTTTCGTGCCGGGTCACCGGCTCGACCTCGTACGTCGTGATCGTCCTCGCCTCCGGGTACAAGGACAAGCCCATCCACACCAACGTGGACACCTGGAAGGTCGGCACCGCGGCCGGGTGGGCACCGGAGTGCACCGCCAACCGGATCTCCGTGGACGGCTTCCCGGCGCGCAGCGGCACGCTCACCGAGGCCGCGACCGGTTACTGCGCGGTGCTCGACATGAAGCCCTCGCAGGCCTTCAACGTCGTCGGCACGAGCAGTGCCACGAGCTACCCGCAGACCCCGGACATCGAGCTGGTGAGCGGCGCCCTGTGGACCAGCACCAGCCTGGAGTACCAGTGCGGCAGCTCGTACGGCGTGTTCGGCGCCCGGTGCCAGGCGGGCCACAGCGTCGCGCCCGAGCAGGTCGTCATGATCCTGAGCGCTGCCAAGACGGCCACACCGGTCGAATACAGCATGCAGGGACTCTGCGACAGCGGATGCACTCGCCCGCCGAGCCCCCTGCCGACCTCCATCAGCCCCGCCACCGGCGCCGCCGGGACGCAGACCCAGGCCGTCATCCGCGGCACCGGTCTCACCCTGGGCACCAAGGTGAAGCTGAAGTCCGACGCCACGGACGACAAGTTCATGCAGCCGGTGTCCGTGAACGCGGCCGGCACCGAGCTGACCGTTCTGGTCAACACCAACGGGCTGCAGCCCGGCAAGTACGACGTCGTCCTCGACGGCATCGGTTACACGAGTGGAGTGCCTTCTCCGGGCTACCTCCCCAAGGCCTACACGGTGACGGCTGCGACCGTCGCGTCGAAGAGTCGTTTCGTTCCGCTCACTCCGGTTCGTTTCCTGGATACCCGTGAGGGTTTGGGTGCGAAGGCGGAGCGGGTTGGTCCGGGTGGTGTGGTGACGTTGCAGGTGGCCGGTGTGAAGGGTGTTCCGGCTGCTGGTGTGACGGCCGTGGTGATGAACGTGACGGCGGTGTCGCCGACGCAGGCCGGTTTCGTGACGGTGTATCCGAACGGGCAGCCGGTTCCGACGGTGTCGAACCTGAACTTCAGGGCCGGGCAGATCGTGCCGAATCTGGTGACGGTGCCGGTGGTGAACGGGAAGGTGGACCTGCGGAACTTCGCGGGTTCGGTGGATCTCGTCGCGGATGTGACCGGCTATTACACGGACAAGGCGGACACGGGGTCGGCGCTGACGTCGATCACGCCGGCTCGTTTCCTGGACACGCGTGAGGGTCTGGGTGCGAAGGCGGGGCGGGTTGGTCCGGGTGGTGTCGTCACGCTTCAGGTGGCGGGTGTGAAGGGTGTTCCGGCTGCTGGTGTGACGGCTGTGGTGATGAACGTGACGGCGGTGTCGCCGACGCAGGCCGGTTTCGTGACGGTGTATCCGAACGGGCAGCCGGTTCCGACGGTGTCGAACCTGAACTTCGCGGCCGGGGACATCGTGCCGAATCTGGTGACGGTGCCGGTGGTGAACGGGAAGGTGGACCTGCGGAACTTCGCGGGTTCGGTGGACCTGGTCGCGGATGTGACCGGGTATTACTCGGCGAGCGGGTCGACGTTCTCCTCGGGGGCGCCGGTGCGGTTGTTGGACACGCGTGAGGGTGCCGGTGCTCGTGCCGGGGCTGTTGGTCCGGGTGGGATCGTCAGTCTGCAGGTGTCCGGTGTGGAGGGTGTGCCGTCGACGGGTGTGACCGCGGTGGTGTTGAACGTGACGGTGACCGGTCCGACGTCGTCGGGGTTCGTGACGGTGTATCCGCACGGGATCGAGCGGCCGGTGGTGTCGAACCTCAACTTCACGGCGGGGCAGACGGTGCCGAACCTGGTGGTGGTTCCGGTGGTGGACGGTCGGGTGACCTTCTACAACCACTCCGGTGACACCCACGTGATCGCCGACCTGAACGGGTACTTCACCTCCTGAACCCGATCCAGCGGTGACAGAGCAGCAAACGGCCGCGGCGGGCGGCCGTTGGCGGCGGGGGGGGGGGGGGTTTTGTGGGGCCCCGCCTCGGGGTTTGGGGGGGGGGTGGCTTTAACGGCGTTAAGGGTGGCGGCCTGGGTGGGGTGTGCGGTGGGGGTGTGGTGGGGCTGCGGTGTGGTGGTGGTGTCTGACGGGTGGGTCGGCGGCTGGGGGTCCGCCTCGGGG
>NZ_JBHWJY010000041.1:18724-27526 GCF_042731135.1 Streptomyces sp. NPDC059874 | reverse complement strand
CGTGTCCCACCCTTGTTTCCCCCCCCTTTAGGGTTAACACCCCCCCCTCACCCCCATCCGGGGGGCCCCCACACCCAACCGCCCGCGCCGTCCGGACTTTCCGGACGGCGCGGTTCTGTATGTGAGCCCGGGGTCAGCCCGTGCGGCGCGCACGGTGCGCGAGGAGGAGCAGGGCGGTCGGGACGAGGCCGAGGAGGAAGCCGGAGGGCTCGAGGATCCAGCCGCAGAGGATGACCCATGCCGCCAGGGTCCAGCCCAGGTACCGCGGGACCTCCTGGCCGGTGCGGGCCATCCGGATGAACAGCAGGCCGAGCAGGACCAGCGGTACGGCGAAGCTGCCGGGCAGGGCCCAGAACAGGCGGAGCGAGTCGAGGTTCGCGGGGTCCTCGATGGCGGTCGGTCCGTGCAGCCGGCCCGTGAGCCAGTCGCCCCAGCTCGACCAGGTCTGGACGAGGAAGACGGCGATGTGGACGACGCCGATGACGACGGTGCTGCGCCCCGCCCAGATGGTGAGGGTGCGTGCGCGGGCCTCGCCGGCGGCGGCCGCGGCGCTGGGAGGAGTAATTACGGTACTTGTAGTTCCGATACTCATAGTTCCGTATGATGCTCCAGTGGAGCCTTCGAAGCAACCCCCCGGCCGGCCGCGGGACGGCCGAGTGGACGACGCGATCCGTGCGGCCGTACGCGAGTTGGTGCCGGAAGTGGGATATGCCGCACTGACCATGGACGCCGTGGCCGCCAAGGCGCGCGTGGGGAAGGCGGCCATCTACCGCCGCCACGCCTCGCGCGGCGAGCTGGTCTTCTCCGCGCTCGTACACGGGGGCGAACCGGAGCCGCTGCCGGACACCGGAACGCTGCTCGGGGACCTCACCGCGCTCGCGAGCCTGGTCCTCGCGGTCTTCTCCGATCCCGTCGTCCTCGCCGCGACCCCGGGCCTGCTCGCCGATCTGAAGCAGCAGCCCGAGATCGCCGCCCGCTTCCAGGACACCTTCATCGCCGGGGAACGGGTGCAGGTGACGGCCCTGCTGGAACGGGCCGTCGAGCGGGGTGAGTTGACGGGGATGCCCGACTCCGCGATGGTGCACGCGGCCGTGCTCGGCACCGTCTTCGCCTGGGTGTTCCTGCTGGCCCAGCCCCCCGGCCCGGCCCTCGCCCCGCGCATCGCCGCGATGGTGGCGGCCGGGATCGCAGAATGGGCCCATGACGATCACTGATGAGGGTGGGCGGGCCGACGACACGGGTACGGCCCAGGCCTGGGCCGCCCTGGGTGGGGCGCCGGAAATCGCCGGGCGCGTGCGGTACCGGGGCGCGGGGAACCTGGGCGAAGGTCCGCTTCCGGTGGCGGAGTTGGCCCGGGCCACGGTCGGGGCGTGCGCGCTGGCAGCGGCCGAGCTGGCCGCCGTACGAGCGGGTGGCGGGGCGCAGGACGTGGCGCCGCTCGTGGTGGACGAAGGCGCGGTCGCGACGGCGTTCGTCAGCGAGCGGCACCTGCGGGTGGCGGGGCGGGCGCCGGTGACCTTCGCGCCGCTGTCGGGCTTCTGGCCGGCGGCGGACGGCTGGGTGCGTACGCACGCCAACTACCCGCACCATGAGGCCGCGCTGGTACGGGCGCTCGGGCTGCCGTCCGCGACGCCGCGGGCGCTGCGGGCCGCGGTGGCGGGGCGGCGGGCCGTCGAGGTGCAGGAGGCGGTGTACGCGGAGGGCGGGCTGGCCGTCGCGGTGACCGACTCGTACGGGGAGCCGCAGCCGCTGATGGAGCCCGTACGGGTATCGGGCGCGCGGGGGCGGCCGCTCGGGCCGGGCCCCGCCGGGCTGCCCGCGGCCGGGGTGCGGGTGCTGGACCTGACCCGGGTCATCGCCGGGCCGGTGGCCACGCGGACGCTCGGGCTGATGGGCGCGGACGTGCTGCGGATCGACTCGCCGGGGCTGCCGGAGGCGGACGACGCGTACGCGGACACCGGCTTCGGGAAGCGGTCGGCGCTGTTGGACCTGGCCGCGGCGGGGGACCGGGCGGTGTTCGAGGGGCTGCTGGCCGAGGCCGACGTGGTGGTGACGGGATACCGGCCGGGGGCGCTGGAACGGTACGGGCTCGGCGCGGCGGAGCTGCTGGAGCGGTGGCCCGGGCTGGTGGTGGCCGAGCTCTGCGCGTGGGGCTGGCGCGGGTGGGGCCCGTGGGCCGGGCGACGGGGGTTCGACTCGCTGGTGCAGGCGGGGTACGGGATCGCCGCGGCCTGCGCCGATGCGGACGGGGTGCCGGGGGTGCTGCCGGCGCAGGCGCTGGACCACGGGACGGGGTACCTCGTGGCGGCCGGTGTACTGCGGGCGCTGGCGGAGGGAGGTGGGCGGGGGCTGCGGTTCTCGCTCGCCGGGATGGGGTCGTGGCTGGCCCGGGATCTGCCCCGTGCCTCGGCGGCCCCCGTTCCGGAGTACACGGCCGGGGCGTGGTTGCGGGAGGCGCAGTCGGGGTACGGGGTGCTGCGGTACGCCGCCAGTCCCTTCGGGGACTGGGGGCGCGGGCCGTCCCGCTGGGGCGCGGACGAGGCCGTCTGGCTCCCGCGGTAGGGCGAGTGCGGTGCCGCTGCCGGGGCTCCGCCCCGGACCCTCCCCCCAGACTTCGTCCCGGGGGACCCCCACGCCTCAAACGCCGGCGGGGCTGGAGTTGCCCCCGGTGGGTGGGGCTGTCTTTACCTGGCGGGGCCGGGTTTCCCCGGTGGGGCCGGCGCTAGCGGAGCGGCTTCGCCATGCAGCGGCTGGAGTCGTAGAAGCGGTAGAAGCCGAACTTGGCCGACATCGTGTAGCCCGCGGAGAGGTACAGGGCGATCGCCTCCGGCTGCTGGTCGCCCGTTTCCAGGGCCATGCGGGTGCGGCCCGCCGCGCGGGCGTCGTCCTCCAGGGCGGCCAGGATGCGGCGGGCCAGGCCCAGGCCGCGGGCCTCCGGGATGACGTACATGCGCTTCAGCTCGGCGTCGCCGTCCGAGTAGCCCTCGTCGTTCTTCTCCTGGCTCCGCCAGCCGCCGCTCGCCACGGGGGCGCCCGAGGCGTCGTACGCGAGCAGGTAGAGACCCCTCGGCGGCACGAACATCGCCGGGTCGAGAAACGTTTCGTCGCCCTCGCCGTCGTATCGCTCCCGGTACTCGAGCTGTACCTGGTCGTTGAGCTTGACCGCGTCCGGGTGGTCGTACGGCACGGCGCGGAGGTTTATACCGTGAGACATTCGAATATCGTACGGAACGGTCCGGCTATGGTGCTGGGATGCTCACCGTGACCTCCGTAAACGTGAATGGAATCCGCGCCGCCGCCAAGAAGGGCTTCGGGGCGTGGCTGGAAGGCTCCGACGCCGATGTGGTCTGCCTGCAAGAGGTGCGGGCCGAGGAGGGGCAGATTCCGGAGGAGGTCCGGAAGCCCGAGGGGTGGCACACCGTGTTCGCGCCGGCCGCCGCCAAGGGGCGGGCCGGGGTCGCGCTGTACTCGCGTCGGGAGCCCGAGCGGGTGCGGGTCGGTTTCGGAAGTGACGAGTTCGACGCGAGCGGTCGGTACGTCGAGATCGATCTGCCCGGCGTGACCGTGGCCAGCCTCTACCTGCCCTCCGGGGAGGCCGGGACCGAGAAGCAGGACGAGAAGTACCGGTTCATGGGCGAGTTCCTCACCTACTTGGAGGGGCTGAAGGTGCGGGCCGCGGCCGACGGCCGTGAGGTCGTGGTGTGCGGCGACTGGAACATCTGCCACCGGGAAGTCGACCTCAAGAACTGGAAGACGAACCGGAAGAACGCCGGCTTCCTGCCCGAGGAGCGGGAATGGCTCGGGAAGGTGTACGACGACGCCGGGTACGTGGATGTGGTGCGGGAGCTGCACCCGGACACCGAGGGCCCCTACTCCTGGTGGTCCTACCGCGGGCGGGCCTTCGACAACGACGCCGGCTGGCGCATCGACCTCCAGGTGGCGACCCCGGGGCTGGCCGCGAAGGCCGTGAAGGCCTTCGTCGAGCGGGCCGAGACGCACCCCGAGCGGTGGTCCGACCACGCGCCGGTGACCGTGGTCTACGAGCTCGGGGCCTGAGTCTGAGTCTGGTTCTGGGGCGGGGGCGGGGGCGGGGGCGGGGGCGTGGCCAGCAGGCGGTCCATCGCCATCGTGAGCTCCGCCTCGACCACGCTCTTCGCCAGCGGGCGCAGCCGGGTCGGGGCGTCCTCGCCGGGTATGTGGGCGGCGATGAGCTCCGTGAAGAGGGCCGCCATCGCGTCCGCGTGCGCGCGGACCTGGCGGCCCGTCTCCAGGACGGCCGCCAGCGGGACGCCCTCGCGGACCAGGGCCGAGGAGACGTCGAGCAGGCGCCGGCTCACGTGCACGATGGCGTCCCCGTCGACGGCCAGGTAGCCGAGGTCGAGCGAGGCGGCCAGGTTCTCCGGGGTGACCTCGCCCTCGAAGTAGTCGGCCAGGGCCTCGGGCGACAGCCGGACGGGCGTCTCCTCGGACCAGCCGATGCCGAGCAGCTCGCCGAGCTGGCCGACGTCGCGGCCGCTCTCGAAGGCGGCGGTGAGCTCGGCGATGCCGCCGAGGGTGTGGCCGCGCTCCAGCAGGGCGGCGATGGTGCGCAGCCGGGCCAGGTGGTGCTCGTCGTACCAGGCGATCCGGCCCTCGCGGCGGGGCGGCGGGAGCAGCTTGCGCTCGCGGTAGAAGCGCAGGGTGCGCACGGGGATGCCGGCCGCCTCGGCCAGTTCCTCCGTACGGTACTCACGCACTGTGTCTGGTTCCGTCTCTTCCTTCGCCACGGTCGCAGCCTATGGCGTACTGCCGGTAACTTTCCGCGCGCGACCCCTACCCATGAGTACGGGGCTGCTCTACTCTCCCGATTGTGCCAGTGATTGCTGGCAGTGTTGCAGATGCGGAAGGCGGCGGCATGGGCGGCATGGGTGGCAGGAGCGAGCGTGAGCACGGGCGTGAGCACGTACGTGAGCACGTGCGCGTGGCGGTGATCGGGTCCGGGTTCGGCGGGCTCGGGGCGGCCGTGCGGCTGCGGCGCGAGGGGATCACCGACTTCGTCGTACTGGAGCGGGCCGACTCGGTCGGCGGGACCTGGCGCGACAACAGCTACCCCGGGTGCGCCTGCGACGTGCCCTCCCACCTCTACTCCTTCTCCTTCGCGCCCAATCCGGACTGGCCCCGCACCTTCTCCGGGCAGCCGGCCATCCGGGAGTACCTGGAGCACGTCGCCGACACCTTCGGGCTGCGCCGGCACATCCGGCTGAACCACGAGGTCCGGATGATGCGCTGGGACACGGACGAGCTGCGCTGGGAGATCGAGACCGCCGGCGGGGACCTCACCGCCGACGTGGTCGTCTCCGCCACCGGGCCGCTGTCCGACCCGAAGATGCCCGAGGTCCCGGGGCTCGCCGAGTTCCCCGGCAAGGTCTTCCACTCCGCGCGCTGGGACCACGACTACGACCTCGCCGGCAAGCGGGTCGCCATGATCGGTACGGGCGCCTCCGCCATCCAGATCGTGCCCGCCGTCGCCCCCGACGTGGAGCGGCTGACGCTCTTCCAGCGGACCCCGCCGTGGGTCATGCCGCGCACCGACCGGGCGATCAGCTCCGTCGAGCGGTGGCTGCACCGTCAGCTGCCCTTCACCCGGGCGGCGCGGCGCGGGCTGTTGTGGGGGATCCGGGAGCTCCAGGTCAGCGCCTTCACCAAGCGGCCGAACCAGCTCGGGCTGATCGAGTCGCTCGCCAAGGCCAACATGGCGCGCTCGATCAAGGACCCGGCGCTGCGGGCGAAGCTGACGCCCTCGTACCGGATCGGCTGCAAGCGGATCCTGCTGTCGAGCGAGTACTACCCGGCGCTGGCCCGGCCGAATGTGGACCTGGTCGCCTCCGGGCTGAAGGAGATCCGCGGCTCGGTGCTGGTCGCCGCCGACGGGACCGAGACCGAGGTCGACGCGATCATCTTCGGTACGGGCTTCCACGTCACGGACATGCCGATCGCCGACCGGGTGGTGGGCGCGGAGGGGCAGACCCTCGCGGACGCCTGGAAGGACGGGATGCAGGCGCTGCGCGGGGCGACCGCGGCCGGCTTCCCCAACTGGATGACGATCATCGGCCCGAACACCGGGCTGGGGAACAGCTCGATGATCCTGATGATCGAGTCGCAGTTGAACTACATGGCCGACTACCTGCGGCAGCTGGGCGTGCTGGGCGGGAGGGTCGCGCTGGCGGCGCGGCCGTCGGCGGTGAACAAGTGGAACCGGCAGGTGCAGGCGAGGATGGAGCGGACCGTGTGGAACACGGGTGGCTGCACGAGCTGGTACCTGGACGCGCAGGGGCGCAACACGACGGTGTGGCCGGGCACCACGGGGGAGTTCCGGCGGGAGACGCGGAGCGTCGATCTGGCGGAGTACGAGGTCGTACGGGTCCGTGAACGTGAGCGTGACCGGGAGCGGGTGCCGGTCGCGGCTGGGGCTGCGGCTGGGGCTGCGGCCGCTGCGCCGAAGCCGCGTCGCTCCCGCGGGGGCTCCGCGGGGTCCGGTGCGGCGCCGTCGCCGGGGGCTCTGCCCCCGGACCCCCGCGCCTCAAACGCCGGCGAGGCTGGATTGGCCTCCGCCGGTGAGGCCGGCTTCGTGGAGGGTGCGGCATGAGTCGGGTGGGGTACGTCACCTCCGGGCGCTATGCCCCGCCCGCCGCGCGGCGGGAGATCGTCGCGGTGTCCGCCGACGGGGCCCGGCTGCATGTCGAGGTGCACGGGGAGGAGGGGGCGCCGGCCGTGGTGCTGGCGCACGGGTGGACCTGTTCCACCGCCTTCTGGGCGGCCCAGGTGCGGGAGCTGGCCAAGACCCACAAGGTCGTCGCCTACGACCAGCGCGGGCACGGCCGCAGCCCCGCCGGTGCCGCCCACAGCACCACCGCCCTCGCCGACGACCTCGTCGCGGTGCTGGGGGCGGCCCTGGCCCCCGGGGAGCGGGCGGTCGTCGCCGGGCACTCCATGGGCGGCATGACGATCATGGCGGCGGCCGGCCGGCCGGAGTTCGCCGAGCGCGTCGCCGCCGCGCTGCTGTGCAGCACCGGCAGCTCCCGGCTGGTCGAGGAGGCACGGGTGCTGCCGCTGCGCGCCGGGCGCGCGCGCACTCGTATCACCGGCGTGGTGCTCGGCTCCCGCGCCCCGCTCGGGCCGGTCACGCCCGTGGCCCGGAAGGTCCTCAAGTACGCCACCATGGGCCCCGGCTCCGCCCCCGACCGGGTCGAGGCGTGCGCCCGTATCGTGCACGCCTGCCCCACCAAGGTGCGCCACGCGTGGTCCGAGGTGCTGGCGGGGCTCGACCTCGACGCGAACCTGGCCGCGCTGACCGTGCCCACGGCGGTGATCGGCGGCACCGTCGACCGGCTCACCCCGATCACGCACGCCCGTGGCCTGGCCGCCGCGCTGCCGAACTGCGTCGGGCTGACGGAGTTGGCCGGCATGGGGCACATGACCCCGATCGAGGCCCCCGAGGCCGTCACCCACGCGATCAGCGACCTCGTAGACGCACACATGAAGGAGAAGACGGGATGAGCAGGAGTCTGGAAGGCCAGGTCGCCGTCGTCACCGGCGCCGCCCGCGGGGTCGGCGAACTGCTCGCGCGCAAGCTGTCCGCGCGCGGGGCGAAGATCGCGCTCGTCGGCCTGGAGCCGGAGGCCCTCAAGGAGGTCTCCGAGCGGCTGCACACCGACAGCGACCACTGGTACGCCGACGTCACCGACCACGAGGCCATGGCCCGCGTCGCGCAGGAGGTCAAGCAGCGCTTCGGCAAGGTCGACATCGTCGTCGCCAACGCGGGCGTGGCCGCCGGCGGGCCGTTCGTCGACTCGGACCCCGACGCCTGGCGCCGGGTCATCGAGGTCAACCTCATCGGAGGGGCCGTCACGGCCCGCGCCTTCCTGCCCGTACTGATGGAGAGCCGCGGCTACTTCCTGCAGATCGCCTCGCTCGCCGCGATCACCCCGGCCCCGATGATGACCGCGTACTGCGCCTCCAAGTCGGGCGTCGAGGCCTTCGCCCACTGCCTGCGCGCCGAGGTCGGCCACAAGGGCGTCAAGGTCGGCGTCGGCTACCTCTCCTGGACCGACACCGACATGGTGCGCGGCGCCGATCAGGACGAGGTCATGCGGGAGCTGCGTCAGCGGTTGCCGTGGCCGTCGAACCGCACCTACCCGCTGGGCCCTGCCGTCGACCGGATCGTGGCGGGCATCGAGCGGCGCTCGGCGCACGTGTACGCGCAGTGGTGGCTGCGCGGGATGCAGGGGATGCGCGGTTACCTGCCGGGGATCATCGCGACGGTCGGGCAGCGCGAGATGAAGCGGTTCGAACCGCGACTGGGCGGTGTCTCCAAGGGACTTGTGGGGGCCGGTGGGGCCGCCGACGAGAAGGAACGCACACAGAGCCATTGATCAAAATGCGAGCTTTGTCCTCCCGTGCAAGTCTGGTCGAGGCCCAACCACCAACACCCCTCATGGAGTGAAAAGCATGGGTATCAAGGACCAGTTCCAGGACAAGGCCGAGCAGCTCGCGCAGCAGGCGAAGGAGAAGCTCGGCGGAGCGAAGGGCGAAGCCTCCCAGCGCTCCTCGCGGGCCGAGGACAAGGCGAAGCAGCGGGGACAGGAGCAGGCCGACAAGGCCCGCGCCAGGTTCGACGACGACTTCGACGCCTGACCGCACCGCCGAACCGCTGACGGCCTGCCCGCCACCGGGCCCGCACACAGCGCCGAGGGGCGGGGAGCCCCCCCCGGCCGGGGGGGGCGCCCCCCCCCCAGGCCCCCCCAAACCCGCGGGGGGGTTTGT
>NZ_JBHWJY010000041.1:0-18714 GCF_042731135.1 Streptomyces sp. NPDC059874 | reverse complement strand
CGTTCCAGGGGACCGGTGCGGGCGAGGGGCCGCGCGCCCAACCCCAGGGGCGGCGGGGCCGCCGCGCGAAGCATGAGGACAACATGGTGGGCCGCGCCGGCCGCCCCCCCGGGCCCCCCACCCCGCGCGGGGGGGCGCCACCCCCGCCGTTCCGGGGATCGCGCCCCTCCCGCATGCCCCTCCTAACGCGGCGGCAGTTTTGGACGGCGGCGGTCCGGGACGTCCGTGTAGCCGGGGGGCACTGCGGCCGGCTCCTGTTCCAGCAGTTCCAGCGCCAGGTGAACGGCGTCGTCGAGCTGGGCGTGCCGGCCCTCCGCCCAGTCGAGCGGGGTGCGCAGGATCGCCAGGTCCGGTTCCACGCCGTGGTTCTCCACCGACCAGCCGTACTCCGGGAACCACGCGGCGTTCATCGGCACCGTGATCACCGTGCCGTCGCCGAGCGTGTGCCGGCCGGTCATGCCGACGACTCCGCCCCAGGTGCGCTGGCCGACCACCGGGCCCAGGCCCAGCAGTTTGAAGGCCGCGGTGATCATGTCCCCGTCCGAGGAGGTCGCCTCGTCGGCCAGCGCCACGATCGGACCGCGGGGTGCGTTGGAGGCGTAACTGACCGGCTGCGCGTTGCGCGTCAGGTCCCAGCCGAGGATCGAGCGGGTCAGCTTCTCCACCACCAGCTCGCTGATGTGCCCGCCCGCGTTGCCGCGTACGTCGACGATCAGCGCGGGCCGGGACATCTCCATGCGCAGGTCGCGGTTGAACTGCGCCCAGCCCGATCCGCCCATGTCGGGGATGTGCAGGTAGCCGCACCGGCCGCCGCTGACCTCGCGGACCACCGCGCGACGCTTGGCCACCCAGTCCTGGTAGCGCAGCGGCCGTTCGTCGATCAGCGGCACGATCGCGACCCGGCGGGCCCGCCCCTCGCCCTCGGCGGGGGTGAAGGTCAGCTCGACGGTGGTGCCGCCCGCCGCCGACAGCAGCGGGTAGGGCCCGGCGACCGGGTCCACGGGTCGGCCGTCGACATGGGTGAGCACCGCGCCCTCCCGGATGCCGGTGCCGGCCAGCGGGGAGCGGGCCTTGGAGTCGGAGGACTCGCCGGGCAGGATGCGGCTGACCACCCACGCCCCGTCCCGGGGAACGAGGTTGGCGCCGAGCAGCCCGATGGCCCGCTGGTAGTGCGGGGGGCCTTCGTTGCGGCGCGCGGGGGAGACGTAGGCGTGCGAGGTGCCGAGTTCGCCGAGGACCTCGCGCAGCAGGTCGGCGAACTCGTCGGGGGAGGCGACCCGTTCGACCAGGGAGCGGTACTGGCTGAGCACCCCGTCCCAGTCGATGCCGCACATCTTCGGCTCCCAGAAGTACGCGCGGATGATCCGCCCGGCCTCCTCGTAGGCCTGGCGCCACTCGGCGGCCGGGTCCACCTCGTGCAGGATGCGCCGCAGGTCGAGGTAGACGGTCGAGTCGCTGTCTCCGGACTCGGTCGCGGGGGCCGCGCGCAGCTCGCCGTCGTCGTTGATGACGAGCCGGGTGCCGTCGCCGCTGACCGCGAACCAGTCCAGCCCGGAGGCCAGTTCCGTCTTGCGCGCCTTGGTGAGGTCGAAGTACTCCAGCGTCGGCTTGCCGCTGATGTCGTTCGGGTTGGCGAAGGTCTCGCCGAGCGCGCCCGAGATCGGCCAGCGCAGCCAGACCAGCCCGCCGCCGCTCACCGGGTACAGGGCCGAGTACTTGGACGCGGACACGGGGAAGGGGGTGACCCGGCTCTCCAGCCCCTCCACCTCGACGGTCACCGTGCCGTCGCCGGTGTCGCTCTCCGCCGGGTCGAGCCCGCCCGCGGCGGGCCGCCCTTCGGCGGACAGCGCGAAGGGGGAGGGGGTCGCCGAGGACAGGGGAACCAGGTAGGGGCGGCAGCCCAGCGGGAAGGACAGGTCGCCGGTGTGCACGTCGTAGACCGGGTCGAAGCCGCGCCACGACAGGAAGGCCAGGTAGCGGCCGTCCCGGGTGAAGACGGGATTCTCGTCCTCGAAGCGGCCGTTGGTGACGTCCACGATGACGCGCGGCCCGGGACCGGAGATCCGGGCCATCTTGATCTGCCGCAGCGAGCGCCCGATGCCCGGGTGCGACCAGGTCAGCCAGCCGCCGTCGGGGGAGAACGCCAGGTCGGTGACGGGTCCGTTGATGGACCGGATGAGCTCGGTCACCTCGCCGTTGGAATCTTCCGTGGCGTCGATGAGCAGCAGCCGCCCGTCGTCGGAGGCGATCGCGAGCCGCTCCCCGTCCGGGTCGGACAGCAGCTCCAGTACGCGGCCCAGCTCGCCGGATGCCAGCCGGCGCGGCTCCCGGTCCCCGGAGGCCCGGGGGAGGTAGGCGATCTCGATCGCGTCCTCGCCCTCGGCGTCCGTCACGTACGCGACCTGGCCGCCCGAGCCGAGCATCTCGGGCAGCCGTACCCGTACGCCCGGGGTGTCGGCGATGGTCCGGGCGGGCCCGTCGCGGTGGGTCAGCCAGTACAGGCTGCCGCGCACCACGACGGCGCTGGCCCGCCCGGTGGCGTCGACCGACAGCGAGTCGACGTGGCTGGCGGCCGGCACCTGGTAGGTGCGCCGGCCGGCGCGCGGGCCGCCGAGGCGGACGTCGAGCTTGCGGGGGACGGCGTCCGGGGCGAGGGAGTCGACGAGCCAGATGTCCCCGGCGCACTGGTAGACGACGCGGCGGCCGTCGCTGGAGGCGTGCCGGGCGTAGAACTCGTCGTGGTCGGTGTGGCGGCGCAGGTCGGTGCCGTCGTGCCGGCAGGAGTACAGGTTGCCGACGCCCTCGTGGTCGGAGAGGAAGGCGATGCGGCCGTCCACGAACATGGGGGCGTCGAGGTGCCCCTCGATGTCCTCCAGCAGACGCTCGCCGTGCAGCCACAGCCGGCCGGTGGCGCCGCCCCGGTAGCGCTTCCAGGCGGCGGGCTCGTGCGGGGGCTTGCCGGTGAGGAGCAGGGTGCGGTGCTCCCCGTCGATGTCGGCGACCTGGATGTCGGAGACGGGCCCCCAGGGCAGGCGCCCGCCCGGGCTGCCGTCCGTGGGCACCTTGTAGGCCCAGGAGAAGTAGGAGAAGGGCTGGCCCTGCGAGGAGACCGCGAGGACGTTGCCGTCCGGGTCCCAGCCGCAGACGCGGGTGTCGGTGGCGCCCCAGTAGCTGAGTTGGCGGGCGGGCCCGCCGTGCACGGGGGCGAGGTGGATCTCGGGGTCGAGGCTCCGCCAGGTGGTGTAGGCGATGTGGCTGCCGTCGGGGGAGAAGCGGGGGTGGCTGACCCGGGTCCGGTCGACGGTGAGGCGCCAGGCCCGGCCGACCGGATCTCCAGGCGGAACCAAGGGCGCCACCCAAAGATCGTCTTCGGTGGCGAAGCACAGCAGGTCGTCGTGCAGGTGCGGGAAGCGGAGGTACGCGACGTCGTGACTCACCCCCCAATGCTTTCCGCGCCGGAGGGGCCTGGCAACTCGTACAGGTGATCCATGCCACTCCCGCAAGCGAAACGGAACGGTTTCGTTTCGCTTGGGGCGGGGGTATGGTGTTATCGGTACGGAACAGTTTCGTTCGGATGGGAGGCACGGAAATGACCGAGGCGAATGCGTCGCGGCGCAGCCGGATCACCCCCGAACGGCAGGCCGAACTGCACGAGGCGGTCCTCGACCTCCTGCGTGACGTCGGCTACGAGGCGCTGACCATGGACGCGGTCGCCGCCCGTACGAAGTCCAGCAAGGCCACCCTCTACCGCCAGTGGGGGAGCAAGCCGGAACTGGTCGCCAAGGCCCTGCGATGTACGCAGCCCGTCTCGCTGCGGGAAATCGACACGGGCAGCCTGCGCGGGGACTTCGCCCGCATGGTGGAGCACTCCGACGACGCGCAGATGGCCAAGGACACCGCACTGATGCGGGGCCTGGCCCATGCCGTCCACGAGAGCCCGGAGCTCCACAAGGCGCTGCGCGACCTGCTCGTCGACCCGGAGATCAACGGTCTCCAGGTGATGCTGCGGCGTGCGGTGGACCGGGGCGAGATCAGCCCCGACTGCCCCGCGCTCGACTTCGTACCGCACATGCTCATCGGGGCGTTCATCGCGCTTCCGCTGATCGAGGACCGTCCGGTGGACCGGACCTTCCTCGGTGACTTCATCGACGCCGTGGTCTTCCCCGCCCTCGGCGTCTGATCTTCCCCGTTCGGCCCCGTCCCCGTTGCTCCATGCTCCTCGCTGCTCCTGACACGCCGCTCTCGTCGTCGGGCCGGCTCTTCCTGCCCTTCCATCCCACGACCTGAACGGGAGAACCACCCTCGTGGCTACCTTCCTCTACCGGCTCGGCCGCGGCGCCTTCCGGCGCCGCGCGCTCGTCGCCCTCATATGGGTGGCGTTGCTGTTCGCCGCAGGGTTCGGCGCCGCCACGGCGTCCGCGCCCACCTCCGGCTCGTTCTCGATACCCGGCTCGGAGGCCCAGAAGGCCTTCGACCTGTTGGACCAGCGCTTCCCGGGCATGTCCGCCGACGGCGCGACGGCCCGTATCGTCGTCAAGGCCCCCGAGGGCGCCAAGATCACCGACCCCGGCCCCAAGGCCGAGGTCGAGAAGATCATCGAAGGTCTGAAGTCCGGACCGGGCGGCGAGCAGGTCTCCTCCGTCGCGAATCCGTACGAGGCCCACGCGGTGAGCCAGGACGAGACCACCGCCTACATCAGCACCAAGTACGACGTCAGCGGCATGGAGCTGAAGGACGCCACCCGCGACGCGCTCAAGGGGTCCGGCGAGGACGCCAAGGCCGCGGGCCTGAACGTCCAGATCGGCGGCGACGCCCTGATGGCGGCCCCCGAGACCGGCTCCGGGGAGATCATCGGCGTCCTGGTCGCCGCGATCGTCCTCGTCATCACCTTCGGCTCGCTCATCGCGGCCGGGCTGCCGCTGCTCACCGCGATCATCGGCGTCGGCATCGGCGTCTCGTCCATCACCGCGCTCGCCAACGTGCTGGACCTCGGCAACACCACCGCCACCCTGGCGTCGATGATCGGCCTCGCGGTCGGCATCGACTACGCCCTCTTCATCGTCTCCCGCTACCGCGCGGAGCTCGCCGAGGGCCGCGAGCGCGACGAGGCCGCGGGCCGGGCGGTCGGAACGGCCGGCTCCGCCGTCGTCTTCGCCGGTCTGACCGTGGTCATCGCCCTGGTGGGCCTGGCCGTCGTCAACCTCCCGATGCTGACCAAGATGGGCTTCGCGGCCGCCGGCACCGTCGTCCTCGCCGTCCTGGTGGCGCTCACCCTGGTCCCGGCCATCCTGGGCTTCGCGGGCAAGAAGGTCCTGCCGGCCGGCGAGAAGAGCAAGCTGTTCGGCAAGGGCAAGCCCGCCGGCGCGAAGGCGAAGCCCAACGGCGGCACCCGCTGGGCACGCTTCGTCCTGCGCCGCCCGGTCATGGTGCTGCTGGCCGGTGTGATCGGCCTCGGCGTCATCGCGGTCCCCGCGAGCAAGTTGGAGATGGGCCTGCCCGACGACGGCGCCCAGCCCGTCTCCACCACCCAGCGTCAGGCGTACGACCTGCTGTCCGACGGCTTCGGCCCGGGCTTCAACGGCCCCCTGCTGGTGGTCGTCGACGGCGACAAGGCGCTCGCCGACAAGACGGTCGACCGGATCAAGGGTCTGGACGGCGTGGCCATGGTCACCCCGCCGAACCTGAACAAGGCCGGCGACGCCGCGGTCATCACCGTCATCCCGAAGGACCGTCCGTCGTCCACGCAGACCGAGGACCTGGTCCACGAGATCCGTGACGGCAGCGGGGACGATGTCCTCGTCACCGGCCAGACCGCGATGAACATCGACTTCTCGCAGAAGATGAACGACGCGCTGCTGCCCTACCTGGCGCTCGTCGTCGGCCTCGCCTTCCTGCTGCTGATGCTGGTGTTCCGTTCGGTCCTGGTCCCGCTCAAGGCGGCCCTCGGCTTCCTGCTCTCCGTCGTCGCCGCCCTCGGCGCGGTCGTCGCGGTCTTCCAGTGGGGCTGGCTGGGATCGGTCTTCGGGGTGGAGCAGACCGGTCCGATCATGTCGATGATGCCGATCTTCATGGTGGGTGTGGTCTTCGGGCTGGCCATGGACTACGAGGTCTTCCTCGTCACCCGCATGCGGGAGGCGTACGTCCACGGCGAGCGCCCGGGCCAGGCCGTGGTGACCGGCTTCCAGTACAGCGCGCGGGTGGTCGTGGCCGCCGCCGTGATCATGATCGCGGTGTTCGCGGGCTTCATGGGGGCCAGCGACCAGATGGTCAAGATGATCGGCTTCGGCCTGGCCGTCGCCGTCTTCTTCGACGCCTTCGTGGTCCGCATGACCATCGTCCCGGCGGTGCTCGCCCTGCTCGGCCACAAGGCCTGGTGGCTGCCCAAGTGGCTGGACAAGCTGTTGCCGAACGTCGACGTCGAGGGCGAGAGCCTGCGCAAGCACCTGTCCGAGTCCGCCGACGGCCCCGAGGGCCCGGGCAAGGACCGCGAGCTGGTCAACGCCTGACGGCCCGAGAAACGATCCGGCCCCGTACCCCCTGATGACCAGGGGGTGCGGGGCCGGACCCGTTACGCGTTACGCCTAACGGCTGGCGGGGGCGTACGTGCGGCGCAGGAAGCGGCGCAGGGCCGCGATGTCGAACTGCACCACCGCTACGCCATCCGGGGAGTGGAACTCGACGACCGCCTGGACGCGGCCGCAGGGCCAGACGCGTACGTCCCCGGTCCCCGTCGGCGCCTGGAGGCCGGCCTCCAGCAGGGCGCGCGGGAAGACCCATTCGTTGTCCGTGCCCTCGGGGGACAGGTCGGCGGGGAAGACGATCCGCACGGCCAGCGGCTCGGACGGGGCGAAGCGCAGGGCCACCGGGATCTTCCGGTAGAGCGGATCGTCGCTGATCACGCGTGCGGTGACGCGCTCCTCGACGGCGGTGACGGTCGCTGCGGGATTCTCGGCGGTGGCTGACACGACAAGACTCCTCATATCGGAACGAATGAGTCCGTTTGTCCGTCCAGCCTCGCACATTCCGACAAAACCGCACGGAGTCATTTGTGACGGAGACGCTCTTGCCAATGGTTTGCAACTGGGCACTATTCTTGGACGGCTGAAGACTGCGAGAAAGCGGAGCCCCTCCATGCACGTGCCCGACGGATTCATCAACGCACCCGTGTCGGTGGCCGCCGGAGCGGCAGCCGCCGTCGCCGTGGCCGTGAGCCTCCGCGGCGCCCGCCGGGAACTCGACGAGCGCACCGCGCCGCTCGCCGGCCTCGTCGCCGCCTTCATCTTCGCCGTGCAGATGCTCAACTTCCCCGTCGCCGCCGGCACCAGCGGCCACCTGTTGGGCGGGGCGCTCGCCGCGATACTCGTCGGCCCCTACACCGGCGTGCTCTGCGTGTCCGTCGTCCTCCTCATGCAGGGCATCCTCTTCGCCGACGGCGGACTGACCGCCCTCGGCGTGAACATCACCGTCATGGGCGTCGTCACCGTCGTCGTCGCGTACGCCGTCTTCCGCGGGCTGCTCAAGGTGCTGCCGCCCACCCGACGCTCCGTGACCGTCGCCGCCTTCACCGGAGCCCTGCTCTCGGTGCCCGGCGCGGCCGCCGCCTTCACCGCCGTCTACGCCATCGGCGGCACCACCGACGTGGCCATCGGCAAGGTGCTCACCGCCATGGTCGGCGTCCACGTGCTCATCGGCATCGGCGAGGCCGCCATCACCGCGGCGACCGTGGGCGCCGTGATCGCCGTACGGCCCGACCTGGTGCACGGAGCGCGCGGGCTGACCGCCCCGCTGAAGCTGCGCGTCGGCGGCGAACTGGTCGACGCGCCGGCCACCGCGCCCGCGCCCGCAGCGGCCCGCTCCACCATCAAGGTCTGGGCCACCGGCCTGGCCACCGCCCTCGTCCTCGCCGGCTTCGTCTCCTTCTACGCCTCCGCCAGCCCCGACGGCCTGGAGAAGGTCGCCGCCGACCAGGGCATCGACGCCAAGGTGGAGGAACACGCGGCGAAGGACTCCCCGCTCGCCGACTACGCCGTCAAGGACGTCACCGACGCCCGCCTCTCCGGCGGCCTCGCGGGCGCCCTCGGCGTCGGCGCGACCGTCGCCGTCGGCACCGGGATCTTCTGGGTCGCGCGCCGCCGCCGCACGACCGAGCCATCGGCCGCGGCCTGATGGGCGCGGGACACGCCCACAAGCTCTACCGGCACGCCCACACCCCCGTCCACGCCCTGCCCCCGCACTGCAAGCTCGCCGCGACCTTCGCCTTCGTCGTGGTCGTCGTCTCCACACCGCGCGAGGCGGTCTGGGCCTTCGGGGCGTACGGCGTCCTCATCGCGGCGGCCGCCGCGATGGCCCGGATCCCGGCCGGCTTCCTGCTGCGCCGGCTGCTGATCGAGATCCCCTTCGTCGCCTTCGCCGTGCTCATGCCCTTCGTCGCACAGGGCGAGCGGGTGGAGGTCCTCGGCATGTCGCTCAGCGTCTCGGGCCTCTGGGGCGCCTGGAACGTCCTGGCCAAGGGCACGCTCGGCGTCGCCGCGTCCGTCCTGCTCGCCTCGACGACCGAACTGCGGGCGCTGCTGCTCGGCCTGCAACGCCTGAAACTGCCCCCGCTGCTCGTGCAGATCGCCTCCTTCATGATCCGCTACGGCGACGTCATCAGCGACGAGCTGCGCCGCATGTCCATCGCCCGCCGCTCGCGCGGCTTCGAGGCAAGCGGCATCCGCCACTGGGGGGTGCTGGCCAAGACGGCCGGCGCGCTGTTCATCCGCTCCTACGAACGCGGCGAGCGGGTCTACCTCGCGATGGTCAGCCGCGGCTACGCCGGCTCGATGCCGGTGATCGACGAAGTCGTGGCCACCCGCGCCCAGTGGGCGTACGCCGCCGCGCTCCCGGTGACGGCCCTCGCCGTCTGTCTGATGGGCTGGACCCTGTGAACCCTTCCCCCTCCCTCGAAGTGTCCGGCCTCGCCTACGCCTACCCCGACGGCCACCAAGCCCTGTTCGGGGTGGACCTGAGCGTCGCGCGCGGCGAGCGGGTCGCCCTGCTCGGCCCCAACGGCGCCGGCAAGACCACGCTCGTCCTGCACCTCAACGGCATCCTGGGCGGCGGGGTCGGCACCGTGACCGTGGCCGGGCTGCCGGTGGAGAAGCGGAACCTCGCCGAGATCCGCCGCCGGGTCGGGATCGTCTTCCAGGACCCCGACGACCAGCTGTTCATGCCGACCGTCCGCGAGGACGTGGCCTTCGGCCCTGCGGCCGCGGGCCTGCGCGGCGCGGAGCTGGAGGAGCGGGTGCGCGGGGCGCTGGAGCAGGTCGGCATGGCCGAGTTCGCCGACCGGCCGCCGCACCACCTGTCCTTCGGCCAGCGCCGCCGGGTGGCCGTCGCCACGGTCCTGGCCATGCGGCCGGAGATCCTCGTCCTCGACGAGCCCTCGTCCAACCTCGACCCGGCCTCGCGCCGCGAGCTCGCCGACATCCTGCGCTCGCTCGACGTGACCGTGCTGATGGTCACCCACGACCTGCCGTACGCGCTGGAACTGTGCCCGCGCTCGGTGGTCCTCAGCGACGGGGCCATCGCCGCCGACGGCCGTACGCAGGACCTGCTGTGCGACGAGGAGCTGATGCGGGCGCACCGGCTGGAGCTGCCCTTCGGCTTCGACCCGCGCACGCCCCTTCTGACGCGCCCCACGCACTGATCGGCGCGGCCGGCCCGGCCCGCGGGCCGGGCCGATTCGGGGGATCCGGGAAGCGGGGCCGTCCGACGGGCGTTGCATCCTGTCGTGGGCGCCGTCGGGGCGCCGCGGCAAGGTGCTGGGAGTAAGACGTGGATGTCCACGGGACGGTGGCGGAGGGCTTCGAGCCGGTCCGCGACGCCTTCGTACGCAACTTCGAGGTCCTCGGCGACCGGGGCGCGGCGGTGGCCGTGTACCGCGACGGCCGCAAGGTCGTAGACCTGTGGGGCGGCACCAAGGACGCCGACGGAACCGAGCCGTGGACGCGGGACACCGCGCAGATCGTCCGCTCCGCCACCAAGGGCGTGGCCGCCGCCGTGCCGCTGCTGCTGCACCAGCGCGGGCTGCTGGACCTGGCCGCGCCCGTGAGCTCGTACTGGCCGGAGTTCAAAGCGGGCGGCAAGGAGAAGACGCTGGTCCGGGACCTGCTCGCGCACCGCGCGGGCGTCCCGGCGCTGGACCGGGGGCTGACCGCCGCCGAGGCCGCCGACGGGGTGTCCGGGGCGCGCGCCATCGCCGCGCAGCGGCCGTTCTGGGAGCCCGGCACCGAGCACGGCTACCACGCGCAGACCTTCAGCTGGCTGCTGTCCGAGCTGGTGCTGCGGGCCACCGGCCGCACGCTGGGCGCGTTCCTGGCCGAGGAGATGGCCGAGCCGCTCGGCGTGGACTTCTGGATCGGCCTGCCGGAGTCCGAGGCCCACCGGGTGGGTCGGGTGGCCCCCGTCGACCCGCCCGAGAGCGCGGGCATGCTGAAGACCCGGCCGAGGCGAAACGTTTCGGAGGCGTACGCCGACCCCGCCTCGCTCACCCGCCGCGCCTTCGCGGCCATCGACCCGCTGCCCGACGAGAACGACCCCGCCTACCGGGCCGCCGAACTCCCCGCCTCGGCGGGCATAGGCACGGCCCGCGGCCTGGCCCGCTTCTACGGGGCCACCATCGGGGTGGTCGAGGACGGCGCCCGCGTCTTCACCCCGGAGACCACCGCGCTCGCCGGCCGGGAGCTCTCGTCGGGCCCCGACCTGGTACTGGTCGTCAACACCCGCTTCGGCCCCGGCTACATGCTCCACGGCCCGGCCTCCCCGCTGCTCTCGCCGGCCTCCTTCGGCCACCCGGGCCGCGGGGGCTCGCTGGCCTTCGCGGACCCGGAGGCGGGGATCGGCTTCGGCTACGTGACGAACGCGCTGGCCAAGTCGGTCACCGCCGACCCGCGGGCGCAGGCGCTGGTACGTGCCCTGAAGTCGGCCCTGGCCGTGCTCTAGCCCGCCGCGGCCTGCTCCCGTACGTCCACGGGCGTGGCGCCCGCGTACTCGATGAGCTCCGCGGGGGCCATCGGGAACACGGTGTTCGGGGTGCCGGCCGCCGCCCAGACCTCCGCGTGGGCCAGCAGGGACCGGTCGGCCAGCACCAGGGTACGGGTGCGGTGGCCGAAGGGCGGGACCCCGCCGATGGCGTAGCCGGTGGTTTCCCGGACCACGGCGGCGTCCGCCCGGGTCACCTCGGCGGCGCCGAGCTCGCGGCGTACGGTGTCCACGTCGACCCGGGAGGCGCCGTCCATGAGGACCAGCACCGGGACCCCGTCCGCGGCGAAGATCAGCGACTTCACGATCTGGCTGAGCTCGCAGCCGATCGCGGCGGCCGCGTCGGCGGCCGTACGGGTTCCCTCGGGGAAGGTCCGGACGGTGAGGTCGAGGCCCAGCTCGGCCAGGGCCTCGGCGAACAGGGGGTGCGTGGTGGTGGTCATGCGGGGACGCTAGCGCTGTGCGGGGCGATGGGGCGAGCAGGTTTCCCCCGCCGTGTGCCTCCCGGCGGGGCTGGGTTTGTCCCTTGGCCGGGACCGGCCGGGTCGGGGCGGCTTCGCTGCCGGGGCTCTGCCCCGGACCCCGCGCCTCAATCGCCGGCGAGGCTGGAATTTTCCTGGGCCGGGATCGGCCTGGGTTGGGGCGGTGCCCCGCCGGAGCATCTCCTCGTCCTCGCGCACTGGGCAGGTGCTTCGACAGGGAGCGTGGTTGCGCGCTCGTCCTGCGGGGACACTCCGGCGTGTCCCCACCCCAACGGCACGCTCCCGCCCACCGGGGGCGGCCGACGGAAGAGCAGGGGCACTGCACGCTCCCGACCCACGGGGCGGGGTTTTGGTCGTCGGGGGGAGCGGGGGCACTGCGGGGCGTCCCCGCAGGACGAGCGCGCAAACACGCTCCCCATCGAGCCGTGCCTCAGTGCGCGAGGACGAGGAGACGCCCCGGAGGGACACCGCGGACCGGCCCGAGGAGCGAAACCCCGCCCGGGGGGACCAACCCAGCCTCGCCGGCGTTTGAGGCGCGGGGTGGACCCGAGGGCGGAGATCCCGCCCGGGGGGACCAACCCAGCCCCGCCGGCGATTGAGGCGCGGGGTGGACCCGAGGGCCGAGATCCCGCCCGGGGCACCATCCCAGCCTCGCCGGCGTTTGAGGCGCGGGGTGTGGGGCGGAGCCCCACGAGCCGGGGCGCGGGGGCAGAGCCCGCGCAACGACGCCGCGCCAGGGGAGGCCCGACCCCGCCCGGGAGGGCTACCCCGCGTTCAGGACCTCCGCGACGATCGGGCCCGCCGCCTCGCCGCCGTGGCCGCCGGCCTCGACCATCGCCGCCGCGGCCACGTCGCCGCTGAAGCCGGTGAACCAGCTGTCCGGGTTGCCCGCGCCGTCGACCTCGGCGGAGCCGGTCTTCGCGCCCTTGTCCGAGCCGCCGACCGAGGCCATCGCCCCGCGGCCGGTGCCGCTGGTCGCCGTCAGCTTCATCATCTTGACCAGCTGCGCCGACACCCCCGGCTTCAGGGGGCGCGAGGCGGTGGCCAGGGTGCGTCCGTCCAGCGAGGCCTTCACGATGACCGGCTGCCGGAACACCCCGGTCCGGGCGGTCGCGGTGATCGAGGCGACGTTCAGCGGGTTCATGGTGATCGTGCCCTGGCCGATGTACGCGGCGGCCGCGCCCGACCCCGAGACCTCCGGAACCGACCCGTCCACCGAGACGACCCCGGTCTTCCAGTCCAGCCCGATGCCGAAGACCTCCTTGGCCTCGCGGGGCAGCGCGCTGTTGTCGCGCACGTCGTCGATCAGGCTGATGAAGGCGGTGTTGCACGACTTGGCGAAGCTCGAAGCGAAGGGCTCGCCCTCCGACTTGAAGTTGTCCAGGTTGTGGAAGACCTTCCCCTCCCACGTCGCGGTGGCCGGGCAGGCCGCCGGCCGGTCCGCGGACACCAGGCCCTTCTCGATCAGCATGGCCCCCGTCACGATCTTCATCGTCGACCCGGGGGCCCGGGCCCCCCTCATCGCCGCGTTGAAGCCGTCCTTGCGGTGGTTGGCCACGGCCAGGATCTCGCCGGTGCTCGGCTGGATCGCCACGACCGAGGCCTCGGCGTGCTTCGCCACCGCCTTCTCCGCCGCTGCCTGCACATCGGCGTCCAGCACGGTCCGGATCTCGCCCGGCTTTCCCTCGGCCAGCGTCAGCAGACTCCGCTTGGGCGCGTCCGGGAAAGCCGGCTCGATCCACACCTCCGCCCCCTTCGCGCCGCCCGCCTTCTCCCCGTACGCCTTGCGCAGGTCGTCGAGGATGGCGCGCAGCGAGGGGTACTGCTCGGCCGTCAGCTCCTTGCCGTTGCGGTCGAGCGCCTTGACCGGCGGGGTCGCGGGAGAGCCCGCGCGCAGCTTCTCGTCCTTCTGGAGCTGCGGGTGGATCACCGAGGGCTTCCAGTCGACCAGCGGCTTTCCGGTGGTCAGTCCGCGCACCACGGTGAGCTCGGAGTCGTAGGCGAGGGGCTTGGTGGTGCCCTCGTACGTGATCTCCGCCTCGACCTTGAAGGGCACGCCGGTGCCGTTGTACGCGCCGGGGGTGATCACGGCCTTGGACACGTACGTCTTGTTCTTGAAGTCGCCGATCGCGGTCTGGGCGGCCTGGGCGTTGTTCGTCAGGTCGGCGGCCGCGCGCTCGTCCCCGGCGGCCCAGGCGGCGAGGAAGGCCTTCGCGGTGGCCATGGATTCCTTCTCGGTGATCGGCCCGCTGCCCTTGCCCGCCTGGACGGACGTCTCGCCACCCTTCCCGCCGTCCTTGCCCTCGCCGCTGTCCCCGACCAGCGCGTACACCCCGTACCCGGCGCCGCCGACGAGGGCGAGAAACACCCCGCCGACGATGGCGCCCTTGGCTGCCCCGTTCATTCCAGTTCCTCCCCCGAGCCACGGTTCTCTGAACATGTTCAAAGAACCCTTGGCTCGGACCTTACTCCGCGTCGCCGCTCGACCTCGCTCTTGTTACCGGAACGGAACCTCGATGGCCGAAAAGGACCGGGATATGTCAGGAGGGCCCTCCCGTGACACGGGAAGGCCCTCCTGTACGCCGACTCGCTAGACCCAGGTGTCCAGCCACATGCGGTTGCGCCAGGACTCCATCGGCAGGGTCTGGCCCGTGTAGATCGGCCAGAAGTAGATGAAGTTCCACACGATCAGCAGGACCAGCGCCCCCGCCCCGATCGCGCCCAGCGCCCGCCGCCGCTCGCTCGAACCGGCCGGGCCCAGCAGGGCGCCGATCATCATCGCCACCGCCAGGCACAGGTACGGGACGAAGACCACCGCGTAGAAGTAGAAGATCGTCCGCTCCTGGTAGTTGAACCAGGGCAGCAGACCCGCGCCCAGCGCGCACGCGATCGCGCCCGCCCGCCAGTCGCGGCGGAAGAACCACCGCCACAGCACGTACAGCAGCGCGAAGCAGCCCGCCCACCACAGCAGCGGGGTGCCCAGCGCCAGCACCTCACGGGCGCACTTGCCCGCCGCGGTCGCCGGGCAGCCGTCGGTGCCGGGCTCGGGGGACTCGTAGAAGTAGGAGACGGGCCGGCCCAGGACCAGCCAGCTCCACGGGTTGGAGTCGTAGGTGTGCCCGTCGTGCAGGTTGACGTGGAACTTGTAGACCTCGGTCTCGTAGTGCCACAGGCTCCGCAGCCATTCCGGCAGGAACGACAGCGAGCTGTTCTGGTCGTACTTGGCCGCCCAGTCGCGCAGGTACCCGCCCTTGCCGTTGTCCGGGCTGAAGATCCACCCCGACCAGGAGGCCACGTACGTGACGACCGCGACCGGCACGGTGGACAGGAAGGCGGGCAGCGCGTCGCGCCGCAGCATCGACGCGTACGGGGCCCCCGCGCCCGCGGTGCGGCGCGCGGCCGCGTCCCACAGCACGGTGAGGACACCGAAGAAGGCCAGCGCGATGAAGCCGTTCCACTTCGTGCCCGCGGCCAGGCCCAGACAGACGCCCGCCAGGATCCGGTACGGGCGCCAGCCCAGCCGCAGCGTCTCGGCGATCTTCATGTCGGGCCGGGTACGGCCCTCGTCGTCCACCGGGAGCGCGGCCGCGAGCCTGGCCCGCGCCTTGTCCCGGTCGATCAGCAGCGCACCGAAGGCGGCCAGCACGAAGAACATCAGCACCAGGTCGAGCAGCGCGGTGCGGCTCATCACCAGGTGCAGCCCGTCCACCGCCAGCAGCGCGCCCGCCAGGCAGCCCAGGAAGGTGGAGCGGAACAGGCGGCGCCCGATCCGGCACAGCATCAGCACCGACAGGGTGCCGAGCAGGGCGGTCATGAACCGCCAGCCGAAGGGGGTGAAGCCGTGGATCCACTCGCCGAGCCCGATGACCCACTTGCCGACCGGCGGGTGCACGACGTAGCCCGGGTCCACCGGGAGGGCGACCCCGTCCGGGTCGGCGAGGATCAGCTTGTCGACGTCCTTGGGCCAGCTCGCCTCGTAGCCCTGCTTGATCGTGGCCCAGGCGTCCTTGGCGTAGTACGTCTCGTCGAATATCACCGCCTTCGGGCTGCCCAGGTGCCTGAACCGCAGCACCCCGGCGACCAGCGCCACCAGCAGCGGCCCCGCCCACGCCAGGATCCGGTTCCACGTCCCCCACACCTCGGGCGGCAGCCCGAAGGTCATCCACAGCTGTGGGGACGGCTTGGCGTACGGGGGCACCAGCCGGCCGCGGACGTCCGTGCTCCCGGACCGGGCGGCGGGCGGCGCGTAGCCGAAGCCGCGCAGGCGGCGCAGCCAGGTGGGCTGCTCTTCTGCCCACCCCGACGGCGGGGTGGGAGGGGCCCCCGCGGGGCTGGGCGGCGGCGTCGCGGTACTGGTCACCGGCACATCGTAGGGAAGAGATCCGTGTGCGCCCCAGCACCGGGGGGCGGCGGGCCACGGGACTGAGAGGATGGGCGGGTGACAACTGACCAGCCCCTCGGTTCCGAACCCTCCTCCTCGGTGGGCACGCTCGTGCTCGCCGGAACGCCCATCGGCGATCTCGCGGACGCCCCGCCGCGGCTCGCGGCCGAGCTGGAGCGGGCCGACGTGGTCGCCGCCGAGGACACCCGGCGGCTGCGCCGGCTGACCCAGGGGCTCGGCGTGCACACCACCGGGCGCGTCGTCTCGTACTTCGAGGGCAACGAGTCCGCACGCACCCCGGAGCTGGTCGAGGCGCTGGAGGACGGCAAGCGCGTCCTGCTGGTGACCGACGCCGGCATGCCCTCCGTGTCGGACCCCGGCTACCGGCTCGTCGCCGCCGCCGTGGAGAAGGACATCAAGGTCACCGCCGTTCCCGGGCCCTCCGCCGTCCTCACCGCGCTCGCCCTGTCCGGGCTGCCCGTGGACCGGTTCTGCTTCGAGGGCTTCCTGCCGCGCAAGGCGGGCGAGCGCCTCGGCCGGCTGCGCGAGGTCGAGGGCGAGCGGCGCACGCTCGTCTATTTCGAGGCCCCGCACCGGCTCGACGACACCCTGGCCGCGATGGCCGAGGTCTTCGGCGCCGACCGGCGGGCCGCCGTGTGCCGCGAGCTGACGAAGACGTACGAGGAGGTCAAGCGCGGCGGCCTCGGCGAGCTGGCGGCCTGGGCGGCCGAGGGCGTGCGCGGGGAGATCACGGTCGTCGTCGAAGGGGCCCCCGCGGCCGGGCCCGGAGACGTGGACGCCGAGGAGCTCGTGCGCCGGGTGCGGGTGCGCGAGGAGGCGGGGGAGCGGCGCAAGGAGGCCATCGCGGCGGTCGCGGCCGAGGCCGGGGTACCCAAACGAGAGGTGTTCGACGCGGTCGTCGCGGCAAAGAACGCGGCACAAAAGGTGCCGTGAGTCGGTAAAGGGCTAACCTGAAAAGCAAAGCTCAGACCGCGCACCGGGCGCTTTGGGCATGAGTCGCCCAAGGACCGTCCAACACTAGACAGGGCCTGATGCGCTCCCGCCCGAAGAGGCGTCCACTGGCAATGGCACCAGTGGAACAAGAGGAGCTCGCATGAGTGAGATCGCTGACACCCCGGGACCCGTAGCCGCCGCCGTACCCGCCGACGCTTCCACCGCGTCCGTACAGGTCGTGCACGAGGCGTACTCCTTCGCGTGCATGAAGTGTGGGTACGGCTGGGAGCAGGGGTACGAGATAGAACACCACGTGGACGGCAGGGGCGAGCCGTTCATCATGTACACGGTCAAGGGCGAGCGGGTGCCCTCCCCCCTGTCGAACCCGACCTGCCTGAACTGCGGCGGCCACGTCGTACGGATCATGCGGGCCGGCCAGGTGTCCTCGGTGCTCGGCACGATCGACCGGCTCTACCACCACCGCATCGCCCCCGGGATCGCCGGACCGGTGCCGGCGGGAGCGAACGTTCCCCGCACCCGCAAGCACGACGCCCCCGGACCCGTCTCCGTGGAAGAGGCGGAACGCGGCCGGAGCCTCCTCTCCCGACTGCTGGGGATGTTCCGCCGGTCATAAGATCGGCCGTATGAGCTCCTCCTCGAAAGACGCACCGCCGCCGCTGCCCGAGCCCCTCCGGGTGGCGGTGGCGGACTCGCACACCCACCTGGACATGCAGTCCGGCACCGTCGAGGAAGGCCTCGCGAAGGCCGCCTCGGTGGGCGTCACCACCGTCGTCCAGGTCGGCTGCGACGTGAAGGGCTCCCGGTGGGCCGCCGAGACCGCGGCCGCGTACGAGAACGTCCACGCGGCCGTGGCCCTGCACCCGAACGAAGCCCCCCGCATCGTGCACGGCGACCCCGACGGCTGGTCCCGGCAGGGCGCGCGGGCGGGCGGCGGCGACGCGGCCCTCGACGAGGCGCTCGCGGAGATCGAGGCGCTGGCCGGCCTCGACCACGTCAAGGCGGTCGGCGAGACCGGGCTCGACTACTTCCGCACCGGACCCGAGGGAATGGCCGCGCAGGAGCGCTCCTTCCGCGCCCACATCGAGATCGCCAAGCGGACGGGCAAGGCGCTCGTCATCCACGACCGCGAGGCCCACGCGGACGTACTGCGCGTCCTGCGCGAGGAAGGCGCACCGGAGCGGACCGTCTTCCACTGCTACTCCGGGGACGCCGAGATGGCCCGCGAATGCGCCGCCGCCGGCTACTACATGTCCTTCGCCGGGACCGTCACCTTCAAGAACGCGACCCCGTTGCGCGAAGCCCTGGCCGTGGCCCCCCTGGAGCTGGTCCTCGTCGAGACCGACGCCCCCTACCTGACCCCGGCGCCCTACCGCGGACGGCCCAACGCGCCGTACCTCATTCCGCTGACCGTGCGCGCCATGGCCGCCGTCCGCGGCATCGACGAGGACGCGATGGCCACCGCCCTCGCCGCCAACACGGCCCGCGCCTTCGCCTACTGACCGGAGATACGACCCCCGAACATCCGGACACCCTGAGTAGTCGTACGACTTTGGAGTGTGACGACTCCTCCGCTAAGGTGCCGTGCCCCGAACCAGCGGGTGCCGACCACCAGTGGAGCGAGCGTCGTGAGCGAAACGCAGGGCAGTCACCGCCGCGGCCGTCCCCTGCCGGGGGCGTACGAGCCCACCCTCCCGGACTGGCCCGCCGCCGCGGACGCCACCGGGGAACCCGAGCCCGCGGTCCCCGCCCCGCGCGGCGCCGACCACCCCCCGTCCCGGCGTCGCGCCCGGGGCCCCGCGGCCGCGGCCCCGCCGGAAACGGCGGCGACCCTGCCCGACCCGGCGGGCCCCGGCC